>JASFUR010000056.1:0-11794 GCA_050050215.1 Gemmatimonadota bacterium | reverse complement strand
CCGGCGTCGTCGGGTGGCATCGTGCTCGCCACCAGCTCGAGCAGCTCGGACAGCGGTCGTCCGCCCCATGTGTTGCGGAAGTTCGGCCCGGCGAGCTCGGGCGCCTCGAAGGAGCCTCGGAGGCTCTGCCGGTGACATCCCGAGCAGCGCGCCGAGTACACGGCCTCCCCCGCATCTGCCTGCGCCGTGGTATATCGGGCCACGTCAGACGGTGCCTGCTGGACCGCCACGGCGCCCCGCGGAAAGAGAGCGACGAGCACGACCGCCAGCGAGCCGGCGCAGCCAGAATGAAGACGCCGGAGAAGCATCTGGGCACGACTCACACGACTCACGCAGGACCTCCGGTCGGGACGGTTGTCGGCCCATAGTGGGCGCCGTACGCCGATCGCGTCAACGGAGAGCGGGCCTCGTCCGACTTGCGCCGAAGACGCCCGCTCCTAGGATACCGGCAGGTCACTCTCGCACGGGAGAAATGATGACGCGGAGGCGATGCGCCCTGGTCCGAACGGCCCTCGGGATCGTCTTCGTCGCGTGTTCCGCGACCCCGGCCCTCGCCCAACGGATCCCGTTCGAGAAGCGCTTCTTCAACGAGCAGGTCCTACGGGGGCACGCCCAGCCGGTCGTGCCGATCTTCGAGGGCTTCTACGAGAACGAGGACGGTACGCGGAATCTCTGCTTCGGGTATTTCAACCTGAACCTGGACGAGCCGGTCGACATCCCGCTCGGCGAGCGCAACCGCATCGAGCCGGCCCGATACGACGGACGTCAGCCGACGCACTTCGTCCCGGTTCCGGGCATGACCGAAGCCTCCCAGTTCACCTCACGCTTCCGCCGGATCTGGTGCGCCTTCACCGTCACGGTGCCCGCCGACTTCACCCGCGACGACAAGGTCTGGTGGACCCTGCATCGCGATGGAGAGGACGGGCCCGTTCGGGTCCCGGGAACGATCAAGCCCACGTACGTGCTCGACGAGCCGGCCTCCGACGGGATGGGCGAGTTGGCCCCGGTGCTGCGCTTCTCCCGGACGGGATCCGAGCTGCAGGGCAAGCGTGGAGCCACGTCGGACCGGCTCACCGCGCGCGTCGGCCAACCGCTCGAGCTGCGCGTCTGGCTGGAGCATCCGTTCGAAGAGCAGCTGTGGGTCGGATGGCTGACCTACAGAGGACCCGACGAGGTGACCTTCGCCCCAGCGGAGCAGGAGGTCCAGCTCGAGGACGGCCGCGCGATCGCCCGGACGACCGCCACGTTCAGTCGTCCGGGCGAGTATGAGCTATTGGTGCAGTCGATCGACCGGACGGCGAACTTCGAGTTCCATTGCTGCTGGACCAACGGGTACGTGCCCGTCACGGTGGAGCCCTAGCGGAGCGTCGCCGAGACGACGCGGACAAGGAGTGGACGAGATGACGATCGAGACTCGAACCGAGCACGCCGGACTCCGGATCGTGCTCGCCACCGTGGCCGCAGTGGCGATCTCCTCATTCGGCCCGGATGCGCTCGGGGCCCAGGAGGTGACGTTCACGCGTGACGTCGCCCCCATCCTCTACGAGAATTGCGTGGAGTGCCACCGCGAGGGCTCGTTCGCACCCATGTCCCTCATGACGTACGACAACGCCCGGCGCTACGCGGCCCGCATCCGAAGCCGTGTCGCGGCCAGGCAGATGCCGCCGTGGCACGCGGCACAGACCTTGGGCATCCAGGACTTCGCCAACGACGTCTCCCTGACGGACGAGGAGATCCAGACGCTCATCCGCTGGGTCGATGCCGGCTCTCCGATGGGGGACGAGGCGGACCTTCCGCCGCGGCCGGCGCTGCGCGAGGGCGGTGCCTGGCAGGCGGAAACGATCATCGGGCGTCCGCCCGACATCGTCGTCCACTCGACACCGTACTCGGTCGAAGCGACCGGTCAGGACCAGTGGTGGAATCCCGTCGTCGAATGGGCCGGACTCGATGAAGAGCGCTACATGTTCGCGTACGAGTTCAAGCCTCGCTATCCAGACGGCTTGCTGGTGGTGCATCACGGGCACGCGAGCCTGGTCGTGACCGACGATCAGGGCCGAAGGGACGGAGTCGGGATCGCCCACTACGGTGTGGGGAAGAGCTACGAGGTCTTCCCCGAGGGCGTCGGCATGCGGGTCCCGGCGGGCCCCGGCGTGGTCGACTGGAACATCCACTACTCGTCCCTCAGCATCGACCACGACGTGACCGACGACGTGGTGGACATCGGCCTGTGGCTCCTGCCGCGTGGCGAAGTGCCCGAGCTCGAGACAGAGGGCGAGGTGCTCTTCAGGGTCGATCGGCACAACGGCTATGACCGGCGGATGAGCCGTGCCAACGACATCCTGATCCCGCCGCACGGCTATCAGGTGCTGCAGGGCGTGCACGTGCTGCAGCAGAACACGCTCATCAGCAGCTTCCGACCCCACATGCACACCCGTGGCAAGGAGATGTCCGTCGAGGCGATCCTGCCCGACGGTCGCCGGCGGATGATCGGCAAGGTGGAGGACTACAAGCACATCTGGCAGCTCGGCTACGAGTTCGAGGAGGATGCCAAGCCGCTTCTGCCCAAGGGCACCGTGCTCTTGTTCAGCGCGGTCTTCGACAATACCGAGGACAACCCGCTCAATCCGGACCCGGATCAGTGGGTGGTGTTCGGCCGTCGCGGCGCCGACGAGATGTCACACATGTGGGTGAACATCACCTACCTGACGGACGAGCAGTACGAGGCGATGCGGCGGGAGCGGGAGTCCACCCCCGTGGCTCAGCAGCCTCGATAGCCGCCCGGGCCAGACGCCGGCCTCGACGCCTGAGCGGCCGGGACGGGGCTACGCTCCGGGTGGATACCAGTCGTGGAGCCGGACCTCGATGTCCGGCTCCGCCGCGAGCGCGTCGACGAAGGCTTCGATCGGCTGCTGCCGATAGTGGTAGGGGTAGACGACGCGCGGGCGGATCGCCTTCACGCACTCGGCCGCCGCGCTCGGCGGCATGCGCCCGTGTGGAAGGTTCATCGGGACGAACATGACGTCGATATCGCGGATGTCGGCCATCTCCGGAATGCACTCGGTGACCCCGGCCAGATAGACCCGCGTTCCACCGAGCGTCAGGATGTAGCCGTTTCCCTCTCCCTTCGCGTGGAAGGGCTCGCCCGGAATGATGTCGTACATGGGCACGGCCTCCACGCCGACACCCGCGAGCGTAAGGCGGTCCCCGTTGTCCATGACCGTGGCATCCGGCACCCGGAGCAGACGTCCTCTCGAGCCTTCGTCGCGGGCTTCGTCCGGGCGGTCGGGCACCACGACCGGGGCACCCGGCTTGCGGAGCGTCCCGATCAGGTCGGGATCGAGGTGATCCGGAGGCGTGTCCGTCACCAGGATCAGGTCAGCCGGCCTGGCATCTGCATAGTCCCCGCGGCTCCAGGGGTCCACGTGGATGACCGTGCCCTCGTGCTCGATCTGCACCGATGCACCGGCAAACGGAGTGATGACCACGTCCGCCTCGTCGAGCCGAGAACCACCCGTCGAAGCCGCTCGGCGCTCTACCTCCGCAGCGGGAAGGCGGAGAGCGACGAAGGAGGCGGGGAGCTCGGCACCCGCAACCGAGAGCACGGTGTACTGGACTCCGTCATGCATGTACGTCATGGGCGCGGTGTTCGTATTGGCCGGCAGCGCGACGCTTCCCAGGAGCTCGCCCGTACGCTTATCGACGGCGTGCAGGATCGGCTCCCCACCCCGCCCCTCCCCGTAGATGAGAAGGCTCCGCGTGACCACGGCGGTCGCGTGGCTCGGCCGGCCCGTGACCGGCAGGTCGACGCCCCTCAGCAGGGGGTGGTTCCGTATCCGCTCGGGCGTGTCCCCGTTGGGAATCCACCAGAGGTGCTCACCGGTGTTCATGTCGATCGCGGTGATGCGACCGTACGGCGGCTTCCACAGTGGGATCCCGTCGATGCTCCCGAGGCCCGGCTGGGCGGGGGCGTGGGTCCATTCCACCGGCGTGACCCCGGACTGACCGCTCAGCTCCGCGTCCCGCTCGACCCCGGGCACGAGCGTGAAGTCCGCACAGGACTTCACCGAGGCCACGTAGATGATTCCCGTCTCGGGATCCGCGACGGTCCCGCCCGGGATGTTCGTGCCGCCCCCCGCGGACGGGCAGAACACCGCCCCGATCTTGCCCTCGTCGTTCGCGTCGTGCAGAGGCGGAACGAACAAGGACGGGCCGTAGTCCCATCGGCTGAGCCTCTCGAGCGCCCGCTGGCGCAGCTCGGGCGTGTAGTCGACGAGGTCGTCCTCGGTGAGGCCCTGCATCTCATACGCGGCCGGGCGGGTCGGATGCGGCTGCGTTGCCGCCGTCTGCTCGGTAGGGACCTTGGACTGCGGCACGGGCCGCTCCACGATGGGCCAGATCGGCTCGCCGGTCAGCCGGTTGAACGCGTAGATGAAGCCCTGCTTCGAGCTCTGCACCAACGCTGGGATCCGTCGGCCGTCGACCGTGACGTCCATGAGCTGCGGCGGGTGCGGGAAGTCGCGGTCCCATACGTCGTGGTGGACGGCCTGGAAGTGCCAGAGCCGCTCGCCGGTTTCCGCGTCGAGCGCGATGATGCTGTTTCCGAAGAGGTTGTCGCCGGGGCGGTGCCCCCCGAAGTAGTCGTTGGTGGGAGCGTCGGTCGTCACGTAGACGATACCGTTGTCGGGGTCGGCGGAGAGCGGCGGCCACGTGTTGATGTTGCCGCTCCACTCCCACGCGTCGTTCTCCCAGGTGTCGTGGCCGAACTCTCCCGGCCGCGGAATCACGTTGAACGTCCACAGATGCTCACCGGTGCGCGCGTCGTAGGCGAGAACGTCCCCCGGCACGTTCTCCCGCCTCGGGTCCAGGCGCCCCGTCAGGTTGGAGTTGCCGACGATCACCACGCCGTTCACGACGATGGGCGGGGACGTGTTGGTCACGTAGCCGAGCTCCGCAGGGATTCCCCCATCGGGATCGTACGGATGACCGAGGTCGGCGAGCATGTCGACCGTGCCGTGATCGGCGAAGCCCTCCAGCGGCACCGGCGCGCCGAATCCCTCCAACGGCCGTCCGGTGGCGGCATCGAGCGCGTGCAGGAAGAACGCGGGTGTGACGAGGTAGACCACCCCGCGGCCGTCGACCTCGGCATACGCGACGCCCTTCCCGTAGTTCTGACGAGACGAACGCTCCCAACGTCTGGTCTGCGGCTCCCGGAACGTCCACAGCGTCTCACCCGTCGCCGGGTCGATCGCGACCGCGGTTCGGCGTCTTCCCGCTACGGTGAACAACCTCCCCGCTGCGTAGATGGGCGTGGCCCGATTGATGTAGTCGACGCTCGGGCCGAAGTTGTCGCCCCGCCACGTCCAAGCGATCTCGAGATCTTCGAAGTTGTTGCGGTCGATCTGGTCCAGCGGCGAGTAGCGAGTGCTCCAGGCGTCGGCTCCCCAGTATCTCCATTCGCCCTCGGGGTTGGCGCGCTCCTGGGCTTCTGCCCGGCCCCCACCGCAGAGCAGGACGCCGAGCGCCGCAGCCGCGGCCAGCATCCATCGGGCTGAGCGTCCGACCGCTGGCTTCATGCTCATCTCCGCTCGTGGGCTACGCAGGAACCGGCGGAGCCAAGGTACGGGCCCGCGCCGGACCTGTCAGCACGGCACAAACGATTCCTGCAAAGAAGAAGCGGGCGGACCCGGAAGGTCCGCCCGCTGGATTCCCGCTCTGCCCGAGACGCCTACTGCTGCTGCCCGCCCCCGGCGTTCATGCGCTGCTGACGCGCGGCCCACTCCCGGTCGAATTCCTCCTGGGAGAGCACCGTCACGTCGACCCACAGATGGGCCATCTCGTCCACCGTCCGGTCACCGTACCCGACCCACTGCTCCGGATCCGGGTTGTTCGGGTTCTCCGCCGTGTTGTCGTGCCAGGCCGTGAGCACGAGCGTCGTTCCGACGGGGAAGAGCGGCTGGTAGCCGTCCTCGTAGACGTAGTTGTTGTGCCAGCGCCACTGGAAGTTGTCGACGACGCTGATGACTTCCTTGTGGCCGTCCGGGTAGATCGCCTCGAGCTTCATCGCCTTGCCGCGCATGTGCATGTGCGGCTGGAAGTTCTCGAAGCGGGACGGCTGCTGGATGACGTGGTAGTCCTGCGTGACCGCGACCTCGTTCGGCGGAATGTCGATGTCCGTGTCGCCACGGACGTCGAACATCGTCAGCCGAGTTCGGTTCTCCGGCACGTAGCCCTTCGGATAGAACCACACGCCGAGCGACACCGTGGCGTTCTCGACCTTCTCGCCGACCGCGTGCAGGTGCTCCTCGAACATGATGGCCGAGCCCGGGAGCATCAGCTTGCCCCCGTCCTCCGGGAAGATCTCCCCGACCTTGCCGACGGCCCACTCCATGAAGAGCTCACCGCCCATGCTCGCCGCGGCGTCCGCGCCGCCGCTACTCGCGAGCGTCGTGGCCTTCGACTCGTCTTGGATCAGGAAGGCGAGCGCATGGTGGACGATGCGACGGCCGCCCGGGAAGGACGGTTTGATCTCGATCGCCCGCACCCAACGCTCCTCTGTGAGGCCCGTCGGCACCACCGGCCGGAACCACTTGTCCTGGGTGACCGCCTCCAGCGTGTACGGCTCCGAGGTCACGACCAGGTCCGGCTCCCCGAACTGGTCGGCCATCTGCCATTGGGTGTAGTCGACCGGCTCCCGTGGCGCAGGTAGGTCGGCCGGGTCACCCATGGGCGTCCCGGCGTCGATCCAGGCGAGCACCGTCTGACGCTCATCCGGCGTGAGCCCGCGATTGTTCTTGAAATGCTGGATGCCGATCGTGGGATTGATGTGCCACGGGGGCATGACACGCTCGTCCACGGCCCGCCGAATCATGCGGGCGCGACGGACGACCTGGTCGTAGTTGTCGAGCGTGAACGGTGCGATGGAGTTCTCGGTGTGGCACTCCTGGCACTTGTTCTGGATGATCGGCGCCACGTCACGTGCGTACGTGACTTCCTGGGCGGACGCGGGCAGGGCGATGGCCCCGAGCCCGGCGACCACCGCCAGCGCGACGAACGTTTGCACTCTCATTGTATCCTCTCCCCTACTGGGTTACTGAAACCCTGAAATACGCGTTCGACCAGCAGCACTGGGCGTGTCCCGAAGTCGCCATGTCGCCGCCGACGACTCGGGCTCGAACGACGTAGTCGCCGGGCGCGTCGAAGGTGGCTACGGTCGAGACCTCCCCTTCCTGCCCCGAGACCCTTCCCGTGGGGCTGGAGAACGTGACCTCGCCCGGTCCGCGGTGTTTGAACCAGGTGACGTTCTGGCCTCCGCCCATCATCGCGGCGATGACCTCCGGGTCGACGTTTGCGGACGCGGCCTGATCGGCGAGCGCGTCCGTGCCGCCACCGACCGCTCCGAATGCGGCGGCCAGCCCGCTGTTGGCGGCGCCGTGGGTCTTGACCCCGACCGTCAGGTCGACTCCCTGGCCCACTCGGGCGTGGAGTGTCTGCGGGGCAGTCACGCCCATCGGTCCGGCGCCGGTCGCCCCGGCCACCGTGAGGTCGGCAGGGAACGCGTTCGACGCTCCTCCGCCTGATGCATCGGTCTTCCAGTTCGGGTCCAGGTGGCCCGGGACGCGGTACGTCTTTCCGTGGACCACGAGGTTCCAGTAGACCCGCTGGTCCGGCGAGAAGTTCGCCGGCACCCGGATGCCGAAGACGCCCCAATCGCGGCCCGGCAAGAACTTCGACGGCTGATCGCCGTCGAACTCGGGGGGCTCGATGAAGTTCCTCTCACCGAGCGGGACTTCGACGATCTCGTCGGCGTTCCGATTGTTGTAGCCGAAGTACATGATGTGGCTGCCGTCGGCCGCATCGTACCAGCCCTCGAAGGCCGGTGTTACTCCCTGCTCACTCCCGCGAAGGGGAGGCAGCGGCAACTCCTGCGCACTCACCCGGGTCGCGGCGATCACCGCGACGATGGCGCCCAGGACCAAAGCGTTGCTTCGCATCCATTGCGCTCCTGTGTCTCGCTCCGCTTCCAGGCGGAACTAGAGAACCACGATAAGGACATTCCCTCAGATTAGATAGGACGGTTCTTCTCGATGAAATGGTTGGCTCCCTCGGGAAGGAGCAGATCATCCGAGATGCCGGCGATCTCCTCCGCGGACTTCCACGCTTGCTCGAGACGCCACAGCTCGCCCTCCAGCGCACGGCGCTCCTGCTCCTCGTGGAGTGCCATCTCCAGGGCCAGCTGAGTGGGCTTGGGCATCTTGTTCACATAGCCCGGAATGCCCTTGCGGCTGGTGAAGCTCCGGCCGTCCACGAGCCCACGGAGGAAGGCGTCCGGATGGCCCGAGTGGGCGATCTCCGAGACCGCTCCCTCGACCACGCGCTGATTCCCGCCGCGCCGATTGATCTTCGGCAGTACGACGCTCGCGATCCTCCTCGCCTCTTCACCGGAGTATGTGTGCTTGGTCTTCCTGCGCTTGCCGATGACGATGCGGTATCCCACATCGTCGTCCTCCGGCAGGAGCCGCACCTGCTTCAGGTCCTGCTGGTTCAGCTTGTACTTGACTCCGTCCTCCGTGCGCACCTTCACCAGAGTACGGTTGGCGATGAAGTTGGGAATCTGACCGATGAGGCCCATGCCGCCGCCGGCGGCCACACCGCCGACCACCAGCGCCCCGACGACCGCCGTGACCCCGGCTCCGACCAGGATGGCGCGGTTCCGCCTCCTCCCGAACTGGTCCCCGTAGCGCCACGCTGCGAACTCCGGCCGCATCGGCCGACCGATGCGCACGAGTTCGAGTCCCTCAGGGTGCTTGGCCAGACCGATGTTCTCGGTAGAGGCCCGCACACGGGTACTCATGTAGATGCGGTCGCACGTCTCGATCGCCTCCCATCGCTCCTCGATGGGCGACAGGTTCCAGCGCTCGCACTTCCTGCAAACGACCCACAGGCGTCCCTTGTCGGGGTCGAAGGCGAGACGCCGCCCGACCGGGAAGTGCTCGACGACCTCGTTCTCTCCGAGGGGCTTGTTGCAGAACATGCACGTCGAGTACACGGGCGTCGCGCCTTCCCTTCGCAGTCGTGGAGTCCGGGTTCCCTACGAGCATCTCCCGAGAAAGCTTCATCCGCCAGCCGGGGCACGCTTACATTCGAGCATGCACAAGATCGTCCCGGCACTCGCCCTGGCCGTCGCCCTCAGCGGCTGCGCGACGCTTCAACAGATCGCGGCCCTCCGCGACGTGGACTTCGCCATCGACCGCGTCTCCAACCTGAGCGTCGCGGGCGTCGACCTCGCCGGGGTGCGCTCGTACCGCGACCTCTCCATCAGCGAGGTCGGTCGCCTCACGCTCGCGGTGACCCGCGGCGACCTTCCGATGGACTTCCAGCTCCATCTGACCGCGACGAATCCCGCGGACAACGCCACGGACGCACGCCTGGTCCAGATGGACTGGACACTCTTTCTGCAGGACCGGGAGACGATCAGCGGCGTCTTCGCGGACGAGACCCTTCTCCGACGCGGTCAGCCGACCGACGTGCCGATCACGATGAGCCTCAACCTGTTCGAGTTCTTCTCGGGCAGCGCCCAGGACCTCGTGGAGATCGCGCTCTCGCTGACAGGACAGGGTGGATCGCCGAGGGAGGTCACGCTCCGTGCGACACCGAGCGTGGACACCGCCCTCGGCCCGATCCGCTATCCCCAGCCCATCACGATCGTGAGCCGCGAGGTCGGTCAGTAGGAGATCGCCCCCTGCCGGGCCCGACTACTGGGCCGGCCAGACCACTCCCTGGTCGGCCGGCGGGCTCCCGTACCCCATGAAGACGAACTTCTGCAGGCGCTTCCCCTCGTAGGTCTCGGTCGTGTAGATGTTGCCCTGGGAGTCGACGGCGATGCTGTGGACGCCGTAGAACTCCCCCGGCTGGCGACCGCCGTCACCGAACTGGGTGACCATTTCGAGGGTCTCGCGGTTCAGGATGTGGACGTGCTGGTTCGCTCCGTCCGCGAGGTAGATGAACGTCTGCTCGGGATCCGGTGAGAAGGCGATGTCCCACACGGAGCCCGACCCGAGGGTGTTCGGTGCGATGAATGTCTCCTTCACGAACGTCCCATCCGGATTGAAGACCTGAATGCGGTCGCCCACTCGGTCGCAGACGTAGATCAGGTCGTCGCTCGACGGCTCCGCGCAGTGGACCGGATTTCGGAACTGCTGGGCCGGAGGGTCGGCCGGATCGTACGGCGGCAGCGGCGAGTCGTCCGGCTCGTTGCCGTAGGCGCCCCAGAACCGCTTGATCTCCCCTGTCTCGGAATCGATGACCGCCACGCGCTTGTTGCCGTAGCCGTCCGCTACGTAGGCCTCGCCGGCCTCCTCGTCCATGGAGATCTTGGCGACGCGCCAGAAGTTCTCCCTGCTGTTGCTGCCACTCCGCTGCCGCGGCTCTCCGACCTGCATGAGGAACTGGCCATCCCGCGTGAACTTCAGGATGTGCGAGTCGAAGACGCCATTCCCGCCGATCCAGACGTTGTCCATCTCGTCGACGGTGATGCCGTGGTTCGACTGCGGCCAGTCGTAGCCCTCGCCGGGACCGCCCCACGCCTGCACCAGGTTTCCGTCGGGGTCGAACTCGAGCACCGGCGGCGCGGGGGCACAGCACTCGTAGGTAGGCGGATCCGTGGTCGCGGCGATCTCGTTGTCCGCGAGTGTGCCCTCGCGATGGATGATCCACACGTGGTCGCGGGAATCGACCGAGACCCCGATGGTCGAGCCGAGCACCCAGTGATTGGGCAGGGGGTTCGGCCAGAGCGGATCGACTTCGAAGAGGGGGATGTCTCCACCACCCATGGCCGTAGATCCGTCAGCCGCCCCGCTCTCCATGCACGCCGCCACGAATCCGACCACGGCGGCCAGCACGATGAGTCCCGCTCCGACCTTGATTTCCCGCTTCCACAGCATGGTACACCTCCCGGAGTTGAGGCCGTCAGGATCCGGTCCGCGCGTGTGAGAGTCAAGTGCAGAGCGCTTCGGCTTCGGCGCCGACGCCTCGTGCGCGACGCGTGACGGCACGAAGGGTCCCACATACTTTTGCGCCCCTTCCACGCGTCGCCCGGCCAAACTCGGAGAATCGTATGAACGCCCCGACCCGCTTCACAGGACTCGCCGCGGTCACCCTCCTCCTGTTACTTCCGCAGGCGGCCCTCGCGCAGCGCGACTTCAGCGACGTGCGCGTGACGCCGCATCACGTCGCGGGAAGCGTCTACTACCTGGAGGGCGCGGGCGGCCACGTCGTCGTCTCGGCGGGTGAGGACGGGGTCGTGATGATCGACGACCAGTTCGCGCCTCTCACGGAGCGGATTCTCGCGGCGGTTCGAACCATCAGCGACGAGGAGATCCGCTTCCTCATCAACACCCACGTCCATCCGGATCACACCGGCGGAAACGAGAACATCGGCCGGCTCGGCATCCCGATCATGGCGCGCGACGAGGTACGGATGAGGCTCATGGCCACGTTGCCCGAGATCGCGCTGCCGATCGTGACGTTCAGCGACGACATCACGCTCCACCTCAACGGCGAGGACGCCGAGGTGATCACGCTGCCGCCCGCGCACACCGACGGTGACGCGTGCATCTACTTCCACGGCTCCGACGTGATCGCGGCCGGCGATGTCTTCCGCACGGTGGCCTTCCCGGTGATCGACACCGACAACGGCGGCACGCTGGACGGGACGATCGAGGCGCTCGGAGTGCTGATCGGTCTGGCGGGCCCCGACACCCGCATCGTGCCGGGGCACGGCGTCGTGTCGAGCCGT
>JASFUR010000055.1:0-12005 GCA_050050215.1 Gemmatimonadota bacterium | reverse complement strand
AGTTGGTAGGACTCCAGGCACCCACGGCCTTCACGTCCTCGGCCGAGACGTAGCTGCCGCCGGCGTGCCGGAGCGTGTTCTCCAGCAGGACGCGGATCGAGAAGGGCAGGCGGTCGAGGGAGTCGACCACGCCTTCTTCCTCGAGGCGGGAGAGGCTGTAGAAGGAAGTCGGTCCCTCGGGGAGGTCGACGGTGGTTCGGGCGCCGAAGGGGTCGCGGGTCTGGTCCGCCACGGTGGCTCCTGTCGAGACATGCGGGTCTTGGCTGGCTAGCCCCTAATGATGTCGCAACCGGGGGGCCGTGTCAGGTGGTGGTCTCCCCTTCGGGGCCGTCACCGGATACCATGTTGCCACCATGGCTCAGCCGAACAAACGTCAGTGGCGCGTGATCTGGACCGTCGCCGTCGTGTTGCTCCTCTTCTGGCCTCTCGAGGGCGCACCGAGCCTCGCCGTGAAGGCGGTGAACTTCGCCGCCGACCCGCTCTCGAATCTCCCGGTCCTGCCGCCGCCGCTTCCCCTGGGGCTGGGCGACAACGCCGACGCGGTCATCCAGTACGATCAGCAGGTGGCCGAATACTACGACGCCTGGGACGGCTCAGCGTGGACGCGAGCGCGCATTCGGCTCCGCGACTGGCGCGACCCGTTCGACCCGACGACGGAGCGCCAGGCGCTGGTGGCTCTCGCAGTGCTCGGCGCCTTGCTGGTGTGGCGGCTGGCCGATCGGGAGGGCTCGAACGAGCAGGTCGACGGGGCCGCATGACAGCCGCCGGGTCGGACGTTTCCGACCCGGCGACCGCACGGGTTGGAGATTACTCGTCCGAGACCGGCGGGCTCAAGAGCACGTGTTGGACCCTCCAGTTCTGGACCTCGCCGATGTAGATCTCGTTCTCGGACGGGCAGGACATCGAGTGGATCCAGTAGAACTGGCCGAGCGCCTTGCCCATCTCGCCGAACATGCCGACGACCTCGCCGTCCAGCGTGGACTTGTAGATCTTGCCGGACGCATCCGCCGAGTAGATGTACTGGTTCGGCGGCGGCGTGATGCAGATGGCCCACGGCGAGCGCATGCCGTCGAGGACACGGATGACGTTCAGGTCGGGATCCAAGACCTGGATGCGGTTGTTGCCGCGGTCCGCGACGTAGATGTTGCCTTCGGCGTCGGAATCGATGTCGTGCGGTGTGCTGAACTGGCCCACCTCGCGGCCGCGCTGACCGATCGTCCCGAGGTAGTCGCCCGTCGGTGAGAACTTCGCGACACGGGAGTTCGTGTAGCCGTCCGCCACGAAGATGTTGTCGTCCAGATCCCACGTGACGTTGGTGGGGCGCCCAAAGCTGTTGGGCCGACCTGCGCCGTTGCCCCGCTCCGATTCTTCGACCGGCCGCTCCCAGTACTCCTGGATGTAGTCGATGGCTTCGGCCTTCCGTCCGAGCACCATCTCGACCTCACCTTGGGGGTTGAACTTGACCACCATGTTCGACCCTTCGTCCGTGACCCAGACGTTGTCGTAGCGGTCGACGTTCACCTCGTGGGCGAAGGACCAGGCGTAGCTTCCGTGGCCCCACTCCTTGATCCAGTTGCCGTTGTGGTCGAACTCGTAGAGCGCAGCCGCGGTGGCTCCCTTGGCCGGGCCGACGTTGCCGGTGCGGGTGAAGACGAAGATGTGGCCCTCCGAGTTCAGATCCACTCCCACCGTCTCGCCGACCATGCGGTCGTCCGGGGTCTGCAGGTGCAGCGGAATGGACTCGTAGGGGATCCGCGGCAGCGCCGCGTCGATCGAGTCCTGGCGCGGGTTGGCTCGGCCGAACTGGGCGGTTGCGGCAAGGGGTGTAGCCAAGGCAGTCACCAGAAGAGTGATGCCGAGAAATTTGAAGCGCTTCATGGTACTGACCTCTTTGAATGTGAAGGCGGTGAACATATGGGCTGGTGTTGTCCGTTGCCATTCGGGGGCTCACGCGCGGGACCCGAGCCACGTTCCCCTCTCGCCTGGCACGATTCCTTCATCTGTGGATTGCGGCCAGGAGGCGACGCAGCCGCGTCCATCCTGCATCCCAGGCTCGAAATCGTTCGCTAATAAGGGCATCGAATTATCAGGACCGGACCCCTTCAACGCCTCAAGCTCCCCACGTCCTTCTCTCTCTCGGTTGCGCAGAGGTGGGGCTTGGGTTGTGCCGCTGCGGTCGTCGTGTCGGGCTCGCTCGGCATCTCGCACTATTTCTCCGTATCGTGCGGAAAGACGGAAGCGTGTGTCTCACTACATGACCTCCGTGCGGGAACGCCGCTGCCGGAGGCGATGCACGTCTACGATGCCAAGGGCGACATCGTGTCGGAGGTCGGAGGCCCTCTACGGCGCTCGCTCGGCCCCTCCGAGATCCCGGCTCGGGTATCGGAGGCGTTCGTGGCCGTCGAGGACCGGCGCTTCTGGGATCACGAGGGCATCGACGCGCTCGGCGTTGCTCGTGCTGCGATTCGGAATCTGAGGGCCGGGGAGGTCGAAGAGGGCGCCAGCACGATTCCCATGCAGCTGGTCCGGACCCTGTGGGCCGAGCCGCTGCGGGACGTGGGTCGTTGGCGTCGCAAGGTGATCGAGGCTCGCATGGCACCCAAGCTCGTGGAGGAGCTGGGTCATGAGCGCGTCCTGGACCTGTACCTGAACTCCATCTACATGGGGAACGGCCTGTATGGGATCGGCCGGGCAGCCGACTACTACTTCGGCACCTCGGTGGACTCGCTGAGCCTGGGCCAGATCGCGACGCTCGTCGGGATGACCCGTGCTCCGGAGCATTACGATCCGCAGCTCCATCCGGAGCGGGCCCGACAGGTGCGCGACGTGGTCGTCACGACGCTTCGGGATGTCGGGTTCGTGACGCCCGAGGAGGCCGATGCCGCAATCGCGACCGACCTCGAGACGGCCCCGGCCGACTCGACGTTCGATGCGCGCCGCTCTCGCACGTACCTGACCGCAGCGGTCGTACGGGAGATCCGTCGAGTCGCCCCGGACCTGAGCGGACGCTGGGGGCTGCACGTACTGACGACGATCGACCCGGTCGTCCAGACGGCCGGCGAAGCGGCGCTGACGCGTCAGCTCGCGTCGATCGACGGGGGGCGGTACGGTCCGATCGCGGCTCCCGACTCGGCTGCGCCGCTGGAGGGCGCGGCCGTCGCGGTCGATCCCGCGACCGGCGCCGTCCTGGCGTGGGTCGGCGGCCGGGACTTCACCCGCTCGGAGTTCGATCGGGTGGAGCAGGGCCGTCGTCAGGTCGGGTCACTGGTCAAGCCGTTCCTCGTCGCGACCGCGCTCGAATCGGGGTACGGGATCACGGACATGGTGTCGGCCGATACCGTGCCGATCCCGACCGAGGACGGGCCGTGGCTCCCCGCGGACCACGTCCGGGAGACGGAGCTTCCGCTTCGTGAGGCGCTGGTGCGGTCGTCGAACCGCGCCGCGGCGCATCTCGGTGCGACGCTCGGTCTCGAGCGGGTGGCGCGGGTGGCCGAGCTCGGTGGTCTGAGCGAGCGTGTGCCGGCGTTGCCCTCCACTTCCATTGGGGCATTCGACGCGTCGCTCCTGCACGTGACGGCCGCGTACGCCGCATTCGGAAACGGTGGCGTACAGGTCCGGCCCCACCTCATCACGAGAATCACGGGACCGGACGGTGAGGTGCTGTGGGAGAGATCCGAGCCGGGTGAGGACGCGCGCGTCATGGACGAACGGACCGCGTTCGTCGTCCTGGACGCATTGCGGGCGGTGGTGGATCGCGGCACGGGATATCCCATCCGGTCCGGAGGCTACTGGGGTCCGGCAGCGGGCAAGACAGGCACCACCAACGACGGTCGCGACGCCTGGTTCGTCGGCTTGACGCCAGCCGTCGTGGCGGGCGTGTGGATCGGCTTCGACCAGCCGCGCGAGATCGTCCGGGGCCGTGGTGGCGGCGACCTCGCCGCCCCCGCATGGGGCACGTGGATGAGCGCCCTCCAGAGCACGCCGCGCTCGATCCGGGCGGCGTGGATCCCTCCTTCGGGGGTCGAGCGCGTGCGCTACGACGGGACCACCGGCGAGGTGATCGAGTTCAGATGCGATGCGCAGCTCGACGCCGGAGCGCACGAGGCATGGGTATACGTCGGACGGTACCAGCGAAGGGATTGTCACCGACCCGGGTGGCTGCGACGGCTCTGGAACGGAATCGCTTCGCTCGACGTGCGGCCGCTGTCGCGGAATCGCGCCGAGTACCGGCGTCGATAGCAGACGTCGATCGCCGGGCCCGAACGTGACGCCCTACGCCGCAATGGCCTCGCTGGTCCAGATCCCGCAGGCGGACGACACCACGACGTCCGCGGCCGCGGACTCGCTCTCCACCTCGTTGGACCGGATCGGAGAGCAGGTGACGGCCACCGGACGCCTGATCCTCCAGGGCGAATGGAGCGCGGTCCTGGACCGCGCCCTCGCAGGAAGCGCCGACCTCGCCGTCTCGCTGCTTCCGAGCCTGCTGTCGGCCCTGTTCGTGGGCGTCTTCTTCTACGGTCTGTACCTGGTGGTCATGCGGGTCGTGCGCGGCTTCCTGCGACGGAGCTCGCGGGTCGACGTGGGCCTCGAGCGCATCGTGACGAAGACGCTGCGGGTGGTGGGGTGGACGTTCATCGCCCTCCTGGTGCTCTCGCAGCTGGGCATCAACCTGTCAGCCCTCGTCGCGGGGCTGGGAATCGCCGGTCTCGCGGTCGGGTTCGCGGCCAAGGACTCGCTCGAGAACTTCATTTCCGGCATCACCATCCTGCTGGACCGCCCCTTCAGCATCGGTGATTGGATCACCGTCGGGGACCATTACGGGCGTGTGACGAACATCACGCTTCGGTCGACCCGACTCCGCACGCTGAACGGCGAGACCGTCGTCTTCCCCAGCGTGCAGATGGTCACACAGGCCGTCATCAACCACACCTCGGGCTCCGCCCTCAGGGTCGACATCCCGTTCAGCATCGCGTACAAGGAAGACATCGACTCGGCTCGCGAGGTCGTGGTCGGCGTGGTCGACTCCGTTCGGGATCGTCTCGACGGGAACCGTGAGCATAGGGTCGTGACTACGCGACTGGCCGACTCGGGCGTGGAGATGGAGTTGCAGGTGTTCCTCGAGGATCCGGGCGATGCGGTGCCGATCCGCTTCGAGCTCACCGAGAGCGTCCGCAAAGCACTGGGGGATGCCGACATCGAGATCCCGTTCCCGCACCTGCAGCTCTTCGTCGAGGGAGGAGAAGGGCTGGAGCGAGTGGCTCTTGCCGCTTCGTCCGACGAAGGCCGAGGCGGGGCCGACGATTCGCGAGGGGAGCTCCTTCCCTAGATCCCAGGCCTGTCCCTTCGATCGTCCTCTATCCACCCCCAGCACGAGGACCGCCACTCGGCCCCGTCATTCCCCCTCTCGAGGGGCGGCGAGACCGGCCAAGATGGAACGCATGTGCTTGATTGGCTTATACTTGAACATGCGCCTCGAATCGCCGACGCTCCGCCGGTACGTCCGGCGGGGGCTCGCCTTCTCCATCCTGCTCGCCTATGCGGTTTCCGCTGCGGAGGCCGTGGTGGGGGTGGTGCGTGACGGTGACGTGCATCACGAGTCGGCCCTCGCGGCCGCAGTCCACCGTGCCGAGCACCTGCCGGATCATGCCTTCGAGCAGGGCGGGCACGATGCGCACGGGTCCGATCACGGGCACGGGTCCTCCTCGGATCACTGTACCCACATCCACGGTGTGAGCCTTCCTGCGCTCTGCCAGTTCGAGCTCGTGGGACCGACTCCGGCGGCCCGGAAGTCCATGATCCCGGCCGCCCCTTCCCAGGTCGTTCCGACCATCAGGCTGAGACCGCCCATAGCCTGACGCTCTCCCAGACGCCCGTGCCGTCCGGCTCGGGCGTGGATCCCACACAAAGCTCACTCCCCGGCACACGTGGGCGCCCGGCGCTCGCGCGTCGCCTGCGCTCATGCCGGCGCCGGGAGTGCGCTCGAACCGAGAGCGTCCATGTACAGAAGCATCCTCATCGCGGCAGCGGTGCCGTGGGTCTTCGGGGCCCGCGGGTGTCCTCCGCTCGCCGCGCAGACGTCACACGCGGGCGACACCCTCGTCGTCTCGCTGGCGGAGGCCCGCCAGTTGGCCGTCCGTATGAACCCGGAGCTGCGTGTCAGCTCGTGGCGACCGGTCGCGGCACGGGGTGACATCCGGTCCGCCCGGACGCTGGCGTTCAATCCGGACGCGACCTTCGACGCGCGCTCGCCGGGCACCGGCTTCGCGAGTCGTTTCGAGGCGGAGGTCGGGCTGGAGCTCGAAGTGGCCGGCCAGCGGGGTCTGCGCGTGGACGCCTCCGAATCCGCGTACGGGGCCGCATCGGAACGCTTCCACGACGACGGCAGGTTGGTGCTCGCGGAGGTCGAGCGGGCGTATCATCACCTCGTCGCCGCCGAGCAGAGACAGCTGTTGGCGGACGAGATCAGCCAGCTCAACCAGCAGCTGAGTCGGGCGGTCGCAACCCAGCTCGCCGAGGGCGAGGTGAGCGTGCTCGAGGCCAACCTCGCGAGCATCGAGGGCGCCCGGGCGCGGGCGCGAGCCCTGGAGGCTCGGGGGGCGCGCACAGACGCGGCCATCGGACTGGGTCGCCTGCTCGGACTGACCGCCGACAGGCCCCTCCGCACCGAAGGGCCGGGATCGTCGTCCGGCGGGTTCGTGCTGGGAGAAGCCGAAGCTGTCGATGAGGCACTCCGCTCTCGTCCCGACCTTCTGGCGGCGGACCTCGAGGTCGAGCGTGCCCGCCAGGCGGCCCGCGTCGCTTCCCGGGAGGCCTTTCCGAACCTACGCGTCGCCGCGCTGGCCACCCGGGAGAACCCCGCGCTCGACCCCCGTCTTGGCGTGTCGATCGGCCTGGAGATCCCCCTCTTCGACAGGAATCAGGGCCTCTCCGAGCGCAGGCGTGCCGAGATCGTCGAGCGGGAGGCGGCGCGAACCGCCGCCGAGCTGCGAGTGCGGACGGAGGTCGAGAACGCGCTTCGCAGCTACGAGCTGGCACGCCAGGAGGTCGAGACGCTGGAAGCCGAGATGCTCGACCCGATCCGACAGAACCAGGGACTCCTCGAGATCGCCTTCCGTGAAGGCAAGATCGATCTCGCGAGCCTTCTGCTGCTGCGCAACCAGCTCCTCGATGCCGAGCTCGCGTACTGGGCCGCATGGGAGAGGCGGGAGGCCGCGCGGACGGAGCTCGCGAGCGCGACCGGCAGCATCCTCGAAGGCGTCGAACTCATAGAGGGCACCGAACGATGATCACGAACGAACGAAGGATACGATGGACGACGGGGCTCGCGTGGATGCTCACCGTGGCGCTGACCGCGGCGTGCGGCGGCCCCTCCGAGACGGCCGACCCGCACGACCAGGAGGCCGAGAGTGCCGGCGGGATGCCGGAGGTCCACCTGGATGCCGACGCGCTGGCGCTCAGCGACGTGGAGTTGGACGTCGCCGAGGAAGTCGCCGTGGGCGGCCTCCAGGTGACCGGCGCGATCACGTACGACCAGAACCGGGTGAGCCACGTCGGCCCCAAGACGGAAGGGCGCGTCGTGGAGCTCCACGTGGAGGTCGGGACCCGGGTGACCGAGGGGCAGGTCCTCGCCCATCTGGAGAGCCCGGAGGTCGGAAACACTCGAGCGGAGCTGACGGAGACCGAGGCGCTCGTGGAGATCGCCAGGGAGAACTTCGAGCGCGAGACACGGCTGGAGGCCCAGGGGATCTCGAGCCGTCGTGAGGTGCTGGACGCGGAGGCGCGGCTCCGCACGGTGGAGGCCCGCAGGCGGAGCGCGGAGGAGCGGCTACGGCTGCTCGGGGCGGCCGAGCACGGAGACGGCCACGGCGGACACTTCGACATCATCGCGCCGTACGACGGGGTCGTCGTCGAACGTCACGGCTCGCGCGGCGAGGTCGTCGGTCCGGCCGACAACCTCTTCACGGTCGCGGACCTCACACGACTCTGGATCGAGCTCGACATCTTCGAGCGGGACCTGTCGCTCGTGTCCGAGGGACAGTCGGTCGAAGTGACCACCGCAGCCTGGCCCGGAAGGACCTTCCCGGCGCGCATCGTCTACGTCGGCGACGTCCTCGACGCGACCCGCCGGACCGTGCCGGCGCGTGTGGAGATCGACAACACAGACGGTGCTCTGAAGCCCGGGATGTTCGCCACCGCCGTGATCGAGACGGCTGGCGGGGAGTCGACGTTGGCGGTGCCCCGAGACGCCGTCCAGAACGTGGAGGGCACGGAGGTCGTTTGGGTGCCCGGTGCGGAGCCGGGCGCGTTCACGGCCCGGCCCGTGCTCGCCGGACGGGAGCTCCCGGGCGGGCTGATCGAGATCGTGTCGGGCCTGGCCGCGGGCGATTCGTTTGTCGTGGCCGGCGCGTTCACGCTGAAAGCCGAGCTCGCCAAGGGCGAGTTCGGCGGCCACCACCACTAGGGCGCCGCCATGATCGACAAAGTCATCGACTTCGCCCTGCGACAGCCTCTGCTCGTGATGGCGGCCGTCGTCGTGGTCTTCGGTTTCGGCGCATGGTCGTACGTCCGACTGCCGGTCGACGCGTACCCCGACATCTCCCCGGTCCTCGTGCAGGTGTTCACCGAGACAGAGGGGCTCGCCCCCGAGGAGGTGGAGCAGCTCGTCACGTATCCGGTGGAAGTCGCGATGAACGGGCTTCCGGGGCTCGAGCTGGTGCGCTCGGTGTCGAACTTCGGGCTCTCCGTGGTGAACGTCTACTTCGAGGAGGGCACGGACATCTATTTCGCTCGCCAGCTCGTGAACGAGCGGCTTCAAGAGGCGAGGGAGGAGATCCCCCAGGGCCTCGGCGAGCCGGGAATGGGACCGATATCCAGTGGACTCGGGCAGATCCTGTTCTACTACCTCGACGCCGACCGGGAGCGGTACTCGCTCGAGGAGCTGCGCACCATCCAGGACTGGATCGTGAAGCGGAACCTCCAGACGGTCCGTGGCGTGACCGAGGTGCTGTCGATCGGGGGGCACGTGCGTCAGTACCAGGTCGTGGTACGTCCGGAGGCGCTGCGCCAGTACGACCTTTCGCTCCACGAGGTCATGGACGCGGTCGAAGCCAACAACCTCAACGTCGGCGCGAGCTACCTCGAGGTCGCCCACGAGGAGTATCTCGTCCGGTCGGTGGGGCTGGCGGAGACGCTCGACGACATCTCCGACATCACCATCGTGTCGCGCGAGGGTACGCCCATCCGGGTCGGAGACGTCGCGGACGTGAAGCTGGGGCCGCAGATCCGGCGTGGCCTCGTGACCCGGAATGGCGAAGGCGAAGTCGTCGTGGGCTTCGTTCTGAAGCTGCTGGGCACCAACACCTCTACCGTCATCGACCGGGTGTCGGATCAGCTCGAGCAGATCCGAGCCGCGCTGCCCGAGGGGGTCTCGCTCGTACCGTACTACGAGCAATCTTCGCTGGTCGACCGCGCGACCTCGACGGTGACCACCGCGCTCTGGCAGGGTCTCCTGCTCGTGCTCGTGGTGCTCGCGCTCTTCCTGGGGGACCTGCGCTCGTCCCTGATCGTGGCGTTGTCCCTTCCGTTCTCGATCCTCCTGACGTTCATCCTGATGTCCCGGCTGGGGATCAGCGCCAACCTGATGTCCCTGGGCGGACTGGCGATCGGGATCGGGATGATGGTGGATGCCGCCATCGTCGTCGTCGAGAACGTCTATCGCTGGCTCAGGGAGGACCCGGACCCGGACGAGCCCAGGGTGCACTTGGTGAGCCGCGCGGCGCGCGAGGTGGGCCGCCCGATCTTCTTCGCCATCACGATCGTGATCGTCGTGTTCCTGCCGCTGTTCACGCTGCGGGGTGTCGAGGGCACGATGTTCCGGCCGCTCGCGTATACCATCGCGCTGGCGATGCTCGGATCGCTCCTCTTCTCCCTGACGGTCGCGCCGGTGCTGGCGAACCTGATTCTGCGGCGCAAAGGCGCCTCTCCGGCAGCCGAGGATGAGGAGGCGGACGGAGCAGGGTGGATGGCGCGCCTGGAGGGTCGGTATGCGCGCTTGCTCGGCTGGGCCCTGGATCATCCGAAGAGCGTCGGCGCCGCAACCGTGGCGCTTCTCGCGGCCGGGGTGCTCGCGTTCCCCTTCCTGGGTCGGGAGTTCATCCCGACGCTGAACGAAGGGACACTCCTGGTGCGCGCGACCATGGCGCCGTCCATCGCGCTCACCGAGTCCACCAGGACCGTGCAGCGGATCGAGCGGGAGTTCATGGAATTCCCGGAGGTGACCCAGGTCGTGAGTCGCATCGGACGAGGCGAGGTCGGAGCGCACGCGGACCCGGTCAACAGCTCGGAGATCTTCGTCGACCTGCTCCCCGAGGACGAGTGGACCACGGCCGACGACCGCGAGGGGCTCGTCCTAGCCATGCAGCAGCGCTTGGGCGAGATGCCGGGCGTGCAGCTCAACTTCACGCAGCCGATCGCCGCCGCCGTCGACGAGCTCCTCACCGGCATCAAGGCGCAGATCGCCATCAAGCTGTTCGGTGACGATCTGGACGTCCTGCTGGAGAAGGCCGGCGAGGTCGCGTCCGTCGTCGGAGCGGTCGAGGGGGCGTCGGAGGTCCAGGTGGACCAAGTCACCGGCCAGCCTCAGCTGCGGGTCGAGTTGGACCGCCGTGCGCTTGCACGGTACGGCATGCCGGTCGAGCACGTGCAGGAGGTCATCCGGGCGGCCATCGGCGGCGCGCCCGCGGGGCAGGTCTTCGAGGGTGAGCGCCGCTGGACGATCTTCGTGCGGTATGCGGAGGAGGCCCGTGATCGTGCCTCCGACGTGCGCGGGCTCTTGCTCGACACACCGACGGGTGGTCTGGTCCCGCTGGAGCAGGTCGCCCGCGTGGAGACCCTGGTCGGGCCTCGCCAGATCTCCAGGGAGAACAACCAGCGCTTCATCAGCGTCCAGATGAACGTGCGGGGACGGGACATCGGCAGCTTCGTCGCCGACGCACGACAGGCCATCGAGACCGAGGTCGATCTGCCGCCGGGGTATCTCGTCACCTACGGGGGTCAATTCGAGCTGGCGCAGGCGGCCAATCGACGGCTCGTCGTGGTCGTCCCGATCACCATCCTGCTCATCTTCGGAATGCTGTTCGCTTCCTTCAACAGCGTGAAGGAGGCGTTGCTCATCATCCTGAACATTCCGCTCGCCCTCGTGGGTGGCCTGCTGGCGCTGCTCGCCACCGGACTCAGCCTGTCGGTTCCCGCCAGCGTCGGGTTCATTGCGCTCTTCGGCATCGCCGTCGAGAACGGCCTGGTGCTCGTGACCTACTTCAACCAACTGCACGAGGACGAGGGAGAACGGTTGAGGGAGGCCGTCGAGCGAGGGGCCCGGCTGCGCCTCCGTCCCGTGCTCATGACGGCGGCCACGACGAGCCTGGGGCTGATCCCACTGCTGCTCGCGAGCGGGCCGGGCTCCGAGGTGCAGCGCCCGTTGGCGGTCGCGGTCGTGGGTGGCCTCGTGACGTCGACTGCGCTCACGCTGCTCGTGTTGCCGGTTCTGTATCGCTGGATGCATCGCGAGACCGTCGCCTTCTGACCAGGAGAATGAAAGATGAACATGGTGCTGGCGTTCCTGCCTCCACATCGCTTGGACAAGGTCGTCCTGCACCTCCACCGGATTCCGGGGTTTCCCGGCGTTACGGTCAGCGAGGCGAGGGGCCACGGGCACGAGAAGCTTCAGGACGAGAGCGCGCGGAGCCGACTCGACGACTTCACCGACACCGTGCGTCTGGAGACGGTCGTCCCCGACGAGCTCGTCGAGGCCGTCCTGAGCACGATCCAGGAGGCGGCCCACACCGGAGCGAGAGGAGACGGCAAGGTGTACGTTGTTCCCGTGACCGACGCGCTTCGCGTCAAGACGGGGCAGCGCGGAGAGGACGCGGTATGAGACATCGTGGTGATGCGCAGAGATCCGGCCGGTGCGCCGGGAGGGAGCGCTCGCCGTGACCGAACGCGCGAGC
>JASFUR010000054.1:0-12055 GCA_050050215.1 Gemmatimonadota bacterium | reverse complement strand
TTCAGCGACGAGGAGTTGGACGAGCTCGCCGCATCCATCCGGGAGAACGGCCTGCTGCAGCCGCTGGTCGTGCGGCCCGTTGCCGACGCGGAGGACCGCTTCGAGCTCGTCGTGGGCGAGCGGCGCTTCCGGGCCGTCACCCGTTTGGGCTGGGCCGACGTACCCGTCCTCGTACGCGACGCGACCGACGAGACGCTTCTCGTCCTCGCGCTCGTGGAGAACCTGCAGCGAGAGGCGCTGAATCCGCTCGAGGAGGCAGAGGGATACGTGGCCCTCAGCGAGCGCTTCGACCTCAGCCAGGCCGCCATCGCCCAGGCCGTCGGCAAGGATCGGTCGACTGTCGCGAATATGATGCGCCTCCTCAAGTTGCCCCCGTCCCTTCGGCAGCTCGTCGAGGCGGGCGATCTGACGCAGGGTCACGCACGCGCCCTTCTTTCGTTGGACGACACCGTGAAAGCCGGGGAGCTGGGCCGACGTGCCGCCAAGGAAGGCTGGTCGGTTCGTGAGCTGGAGAAACGGGTCGCCGGGAAGGATCGGACGGGCCGCAAGAAGAAGGACAAACCGGTAGACCCCGTTCTGCTCGCCCTCGGCCAGGCCCTAGAGGAGCACCTCGGTACCCGGGTCGAGATCCGACAGCGGCGCGGGGGCAAGGGCTCCATCGACATCAAGTACCACGGAACCGAGGACTTCGAACGGCTCTTCGAGCTCATCGTCGGCCGGTCCGTGACGGAGATCGTGGAGTGAGCGGACAGCAGGAAAAGCGCTCCCTGACCATCATGATCGTCCCCGACGGGGGGCGTGAGAGCCGCTCCATACGTCTCTCGTACCGGCGCCTCCGCTTCATGGCCGGCGCGGGTGCCGTCGTCGCACTCGCGCTCACGGTGATGGCCGGCAGCTGGTGGTACCTCGCTGCACGGGCGGCGAGAGTACCTGAGCTCGAGCAAGAGGTCGAGCTCATGTCGCGGGACCGTGAGCGGGTCAACGCCCTGGTGCAGCGCCTGGAGGCGATCGAAGGACAGTATACGCAGATCCGTGACCTCTTCGGCCACGCCCCGGCGGACCCCCTTTCCGACGTCTGGATACCCCGGGCGGGCAGCCGACGTGGAGCCGCCGACGAGGGCCGACCGGCAAAGGGGCCGACGCTCCCGTCCGCCTGGCCGCTCACCGAGCGCGGCTTCGTCACCCAGGGCCTCCACGAGGGCATCGAGGGTGATCACCCAGGGCTCGACATCGCCGTCGCGTCGGACTCGTACATTCGTGCGTCCGGCGGAGGGACCGTCGTGGACGTGGGCGACGATGCGGTGTACGGGCGCTTCGTCGTGATCGACCACGGCCAGGGCTATTCCACCCTGTACGGGCACGCGTCCACCACGCTGGTGTCGCTCGGACAGTCCGTCCGGGAGCGACAGGTGATCGCCCTCAGTGGCTCCACGGGCCGCTCCACCGGTCCCCATCTGCACTTCGAGGTGCTCGTGGACGGTGAGCCGGTGGACCCCCTCACGGTCATCGAGCAGCCGAGCTAGCCGAGCTGAGCGAGACCGCGGGCGAGGACCCGCGCCGCCCGCCCCGGCGGCGATTGCGCGGAGTCCGAGCACGTTCCCTTTCCCGGGGAGCTGCCGCTCCCGTCCCGGAGCGGCAGCCCCGCCCGAACGTGGGAGCTCGGCCCGGCAACCGATCGGGGCCCCTACCGCATCTGCTCGGAACGGTACTTGCTCCGAACGCGGCTCGTTCGGAACGCCGTCGGAACGTAAGAGTGGCGGCTCCCGGGCGCCGGACTACATTCACTCCTGAACAGGCTCCAACCCAAGAGGCAGAGCGCGATGGCACGCGAGACCGCAGGCACCCCACCCGAGTCCGTCATCTCCATCATCGGACCGGGGATGAAAGTCGTCGGCGACTGCAAGACCGAGGGCACGGTTCGCATCGAGGGCCACGTCGAGGGCTCGATCCAGGCCGGCAAGGCGGTGGTCATCGGCAAAGCCGGTCGGGTCGTGGGTGACGTCATCACCCAGGACGCCGTGATCTCGGGGCACGTGGTCGGCACCCTGGTGGCCGAGTCCCGTCTCGAGCTCCAGGCAACCTGCCACATCGACGGTGAAGTCCGGACCCGGCGCATGCAGCTCGAGGAGGGCGCCGTGTTGAACGGCACGGTGGAGATGGGTGACAAGAAGAGGGCAGCGAGTGGCGCGCAGCCGGGCCCCTCGCAGCCCGGGAAGCCCGCCCAAGACGCCGGCGCGAACAAGCCGGAAGGCACCCCGGCTCCCGCTGGCCGCTGAGCTCCATCCCCTCTTCTCCACCGACGATGTGGATTCACAGGGGCTTCGCAGGGCCGCGCGGGGTGTCCCGCAACTCACTGTGGGCACGGTGTTTAGGCCGTTCCAAGGCCGCCGGCCAGTCCCCGGTGTCCACATTCGCACCAGTTCTCCACACCTTCTCCACCGTTGGTTCCGGCCGACCATGACGGTGTCCCCATGCAATTAGAATCTCTGCTTCAATACACGGGGGAATACCTGGCAGTGGCCGATCATCCGGACTACCCGGGTGCGTTGAACGGCCTCCAGGTGGATGGGCCGGGCACGGTCGAGCGCATCGTCACGGCCGTCGATGCCTCCGAAGCGTCGATCAGAGCGGCCGCGGAGCGAGACGCGGACCTCCTGATCGTGCACCACGGCCTCTTCTGGGGTGGGCTGCGACCCTTGACGGGGCCGCTCTTTCGTAGAGTCCGGGTGTTGATCGAAAATAGAATCGCCCTCTATAGCTGCCACCTGCCCCTTGACGGCCACGCCCAGGTCGGGAACTCGGCTTTGCTGGCCCGAGCGCTCGGTTTGGAGCTGGAAGGACGCTTTGCGGCGTACAAAGGAGCGGAGGTCGGATGGATCGGGCGACTCGAGGACCCGGCCGACCTCGACGCGCTGACCGTGCGGGCCGCCGACGTCCTGGGAGGGGCGATCCACACCATCCCGGGCGGGCCCGACCGGATCGACCGGGTCGGAGTCGTCACAGGAGGGGGCGCCTCGTTCATCGCCGAGGCCGCGGAGGCCGGGCTGGACGCCCTCGTGACCGGAGAAGGGCCGCACCACGCGCACTTCGACGCGATGGAGCTGGGGATCCACGTGCTCTTCGGCGGCCACTACGCGACCGAGACCTTCGGGGTGCGGGCCCTCGGTGAGCACCTGGCCGAACGCTTCGGCCTGAGCTGCGAGTTCATCGACCAGCCGACGGGTCTCTAGGTCCCGGGGCCATTCCGGCGGCGGCCGCAGGCCGGCCGTCGGCGTGGCGTCGGCGGTGCGCCCTGCCGTGTCGCTCCGAGCTAGCGGTCCGCCATCATCTCGTCGCGGACCGTCTTGAACTCCTGCCCGTCGTACCACGCCGGCCAGCTCTCGTCGCCGGCGATGTCGAGAATGGTGAGCATCCCGAGCCGACCCTGCTGGACTGCTCCGTCGAAGACGAAGCCGTCACTGAACTCGTCCGACGGCGCGTGATAGTGGTTGGCCGTGTACTCGGCCTGGATCCGGTCGCCCCATCCCGGAGGCCGGCCCACGTACTGTCGACCGTGCTCGATATAGAGGGACGGAACCCCCGCCCGGGCGAAGGGAAAGTGGTCCGATCGGAAGAACATCCCGGCCTGAGGATCCGGATCGGGCAACAGGGTGATACCCATTTCGGTGGCCCGAGCCTGGACGTACGCGCCGAGCTCGCTTCGGTCCGCTCCGCGGACCACCGCGTCGGTCGTGACACCCCACAGGTTCGCGCCGTCGAAGTTCAGCTCCGCGACGGTCCGGTCCAGCGGAAACAGGGGCGCTTGGACGTACCACTCCGCTCCGAGGAGGCCCTGCTCCTCCGCTCCGGTGGCGATGAAGACGATGGAGCGGGCCGGCGCCGGCTGCATCGAAGCCAGCGCATGGCCCATCGTCATGATCAGCGCGGTCCCGGACGCATTGTCGTAGGCGCCGTTGTAGATGGAGTCGCCGTCGATCGGCTCGCCGACCCCGAAATGGTCGTAGTGCGCGGTAACGAGCACGTACTCGTCCGGCCGCTCGGAGCCGGGCAGGACACCCACCACGTTCTGGGTGTCCACCCTGCGCACGCGGCTGTCGAGCGCGCCACGCACCGTGATGCCGGTCGGCAGGGCGTTGAAGCCGCGCGTGGCCGCGCTCTCCTTGAGCTCCTCGAAGTCGTATCCCCCGAGGGAGAGGACCTCGCGGGCCAAGTCGTGTGAGATCCAGCCGACCAGCTCGGGAGGAGCCGGGCCCATCGGGTCGGGAGGCAGGGAGAACTGCTCGCCCGCGAAGCCACCGCGCACGACGCTCCATGGATACCCCGCCCGCTCGGTCTCGTGTACCACGAGTGCGCCCAGCGCGCCCTGCCGGGCAGCCTCCTCGTACTTGTAGGTCCAGCGGCCGTAGTAGGTCATGGCCACCCCACCGAACCGATCGGGCTCCCCGGCCGGGGCCGGTGGGTCGTTCACCAGGATGAGCAGGTACTTCCCCCGGACGTCGACGCCGTCGAAGTCGTCCCATTCCTCGTCGGGCGCATCAATACCGTACCCGACGAAGACCAGCTCGCCCTCGCCCTCCGCGTGCTCGGCTTCCGGGTTGCCCGGATTCAGGACGAAGTCGTCGAGGTAACCGGCTCTGACCGCACCGCCGACCGAGGTGAACCGCAACGACACCGTCTCCGCGACCGGGAGGTTGCCGACGATGGGGAACGGTTGCAGGTACGATCCGGCGGGACCCTCGAGGCCGAACGCCCTGAAGTGGCTCGCGATGTAATCAGCCGCCATCCGCCCGCCCGGGCTACCCGGACCGCGGCCGAGGAAGGCATCCGACGACAGCGTACGCATGTACTCCGAGATCTCGGAGCCGGACAGCTCGGGGACGGCCGCGGCGGGCGTGCTGAGATCCCCTCGGCATCCAGAGATGCAGAGGATCACCAGGGCGAGGACGTGTCTGCGGACCACCGAACCTCCGAGCGTCGGACGGGGCATGGAGCAGTCGCTCCCTGTACCCCGCCCCTGTAGGAACGGTAGGTGCAGCGACCAGCCGAGCCAAGCAACGCGCGCGGTCCCGGCTCCTAAAAGAGCCCGTCCAGGTAGAGGACGACCTTCCAGCGGTCCGATCCCCGCACGGCCCGAGCCAGATCGAATCGGACGAATCCGTCCAGCAGCGACACGCCGACCCCGACGGAGGCGAGCGGATCGTCGAAGGCGAAGTCCGACCGAGTACCCGCCCAGCCGACGTCGGAGAAGAGGCTCAGCCGGACAGCCGCGAACGCGGACGCGATCTCGGCACGCCCCCGCCAGAAAGACGGGCCGAAGTACTCGTTCACATAGAAGCCGCGTAGCGTGCGTGAGGCGCCGAGGAAGAAGGAGCGTTGAACGGGCAGGTCGCCCCAGGAGGTTCCCGCTCCCGCCTCGACCGCCCCGGCGAGCCCGAGGAAAAGCGGGTGGCTCAGCGAGAGCCGGGCGTCCGCGCGCTGATACCGGCGTTCCCGGCCATCCTGGAACCCCACCTCTCCCCTCAGCTCCCCGGTGAAGATCCAGCTGTCGGGGTCGGTGCCCGCGAACCAGCCCAACGTACCCCGCCCTCCGGCCACCGTGAGCGGTTCCGCGTCCAGCACGGTTCGAACGGTGTCGTCGCGCAGCACTCCCCGGAGCGAGAAGTCCGTGGTCCGCTGCACCGCCTCGTGCCGCTCGTAGAAGCCCTCGAAGTCCGTTCGCACGTTCGTGCCACGACTCCGATATCCCATGGCGACGCCCGTCGCGCGGTAGTACTCCCCGCGGTCAATCCCGGCCGTGAGGTTCTTCAGGGAGTTGGCCAGGGTGAACGGATCGTCCTCGTCGTTCATCGACGTGAGCCGGTGGTAGCCCTCTACGCGCCACTCCCCCGTCTCGGGCCCCCTGCGCAGCGCTACGGTGGCGTTCGGAACGCGGTCGCCGGTGCCGATGCGACCGGAGAGGTCCAGGTCGAGCTCCGCGTCCAGCGCGATGGAGGTGGAGAGGCCCGCGCTCAACCCCTCGACCCGATTGAACCGGAGTTGACCGTCTTCCAGCCCCCACGCGAGGTGGGGGAACGGGCGGTAGGTCGGAACGAGCTCATCCAGCTCACCCGCGAGATCGTCGAGTTCGTCGGCGCTGAAGGTGACCGGGGTACGCCGGCCGAAGCTCTCCGAAAGGAGCGGTGAGCTCCGCAGCTCCTCGGTGGTCGGCACGATGACGGTGTACCGCGTCTCGTTTCCGTCGTCGTCTTCCTCGACCCTCACGTCCCGTTGCCAGCCTTCCGGGAGATCACCGTCGACGAGCACGTCGAACGGCGGCTCGTTCACCACGTACCCTCCCACGCTCCATTCCAGCGTCACGGGCACGCGAAGCAGCCCCAGGCCCGCGCGCCCTTCCGCCTGGAAGGCGAACCGCCGCGGAAGCCAGTACTCCAGCTCCTGGAGGCTGCTCTCGATCGTGATGTACTTGATCTCCGCCTCCACGGGACCGACCCAACCGGGCACCTCGTCCGCCGCGTCGGGCTCGTCGACCCGCAGGCTCCACGGCCGGGCCGGCCGATACGTCGCGCGTACCAGAGCCGCGGAGGCCGAGTCCACCCACAGGGAGCCGGCCATCAGCTCGAAGTCCGCCCGTCGCGGCTCCACACGCACCTCGTAGAGCACGACGGATCGCTCGTTCGTCGGAAGCTCGACACGGAGCGTGTCCCCCGGCGAGTAGCGGTAGTGGACGAGGGCCGTGTCCGTGAGAGGGTGGAACGCCCAGTCGTCTCCGAAACGGAGGCGATCGGACGCCGGGTCGAAATCGAACCCGGCGAAGTCGGTCTCCTCGAGGTATGCCTCCGCGCTGACACCGAGGTCGTCGTCCTCCACGTCGTCCCCGTCCTCATCGTCGCCGCGGGGCCTCGGTCGAACCGCCCGATCGGCGTCGGGTTCGTCGGAAGGCTCCGAAGAGGCGTCTCGACCTCCAGAGCCATCGGGGTCACCGGAATCGAGGCCCGCGATGGGAACGGCCGTGCGGGCGCCGATCCACTGGATCGCCCGCTCACCATCCTCGCTCCAGCGGATTCGGGCGATGCGCTCCTGCTCGAACAGGGCGCGCTCGCGACGGAACCGGAAGGCGGTCATGCCCACGTACATCCGCTCGCGCAGGGTCGCCTCGTAGCTGTGGATCCCGAGCGATTCCCGGGTGCGCGCGGCGATCGCACGCTCCACGAGCGTACGGGTCGCGGCGTCTCTGAACGTGTCCGGTGGCAGCTCGTCCTGCGCGGCTACGGGCGTCGCACCCGGTCCCAGAATGAAGGCGAACCACAGGCCGGCGACCGCGAGTCGAGGGGACCGAATGCGTTGCCGCTCCTGTACAGCTTGGGTACCATCCTGCTCACGCTCAGGCATGAAAGACACCGCGGCCGACGGCGGGCAGCCGCCCGCCGGTCGCTCAATCCGGATGTCGATGCTTCTCCGGCTCACGATGACCCTCGCGGTCGTCTCTCTCTCTCTCTCGTCCCCGCTGGTCGCCCAGAAGGTCCCTACGCCCAGGGAGCACTTCGGGTTCGACATCGGCGAGGACCGCGTGCTGGCGGATTGGCCCGCCCTGACCTCCTACTACGAGGAACTGGCGAAAACGAGTCAGCGTGTCGTCGTGGATACGCTCGGTCCGAGCACCATGGGCAACCCTTTCGTCATGCTGACCATCTCGAGTCCCGAGAACCAGGCGCGACTCGAGGAGCTCCATGACATCCAGATGCGACTCGCCGATCCGCGCCTGGTCGAAGACAACTCCGAGCTCGAACGCCTCTTCGACGAGGGAAAGACCGTCGTCCTGATCACTCAGGGGATTCACGCGACGGAGGTCGGCGCGAGCCAGATGTCGGCGAAGCTCGCCTATGACCTCGCGGCATCCGACGATCCCCGCATCCTCGAGATCCTCGACAACGTCATCGTCCTTCAGATCCCGTCGCTCAATCCGGACGGGCTCCAGTGGGTGGCCGACTGGTACAACGAGCACGTGGACACCGAGTACGAGGCGTCCCCGTTGCCGTGGCTCTACCACTTCTACGTGGGCCACGACAACAACCGTGACTGGTACGCCTTCACGCAGAAGGAGACGGTGCTCACGGTCGAGCAGGCCCACAACGCCTGGCATCCCCAGATCGTGCACGACGTGCATCAGATGGGGGCGTACGGCGCCCGCATCTTCGTGCCACCCTATATAGAGCCGTGGGAGCCGAACGTGGATCCGGCGCTGGTCACCGCGGTGTCCCAGCTCGGCACGTACATGGCGGCCGAGCTGACGCAACAGGGGAAGACCGGCGTCGTGTTCGACGCGATCTATGACGCCTTCACCCCGGCCCGGGCGTACATGCATTACCACGGCGGCGTGCGCGTCCTCTCCGAGACGGCGTCCGCGAACCTCGCCACCCCCGTGACGATCCCGGCCAGTCGGCTGGGCGCGGGCCGGAACTACGACGCGAGCCGGCGCTCGGCGAACTTCCCCGCCCCGTGGGGCGGCGGGGACTGGAGGCTCGGAGACATCGTCGACTACCAGGAGACCGCGGCCCTCGCTCTGCTCACGAACGCGGCGAGGAATCGGCGCTACTGGCTGGAGAACTTCTACACGGTGAACCGCCGGGCCGTCGACAAGTGGGATGCGTGGCCGGACGCCTGGGTGATCCCGTCGGGCCAGGCCAATACGGAGGGTGTCGCGACCGCGCTGCGGATCCTCACGATGGGGGACGTCGAAGTCCACCGGGCGGAGGCCGACTTCACCATGGGCGGCATCGACTTCCCGGCCGGCAGCTACGTCATTCCGATGCGCCAGCCCTACGCGAGCTTCGCGAACACGCTCCTGGAGGTGCAGCACTACCCGGACATGCGGGAGTACCCGGGTGGGCCTCCCCTCCGGCCGTACGATGTGACCGCCCACACGCTGGGCTACCTGATGGACTTCGAGGCAGTGGCCGTCGACGGCGAGGCGGACGTGCGCCTGAGTGACCCTATCTCCGTGTCCGACTTCGAGTTCCGGCTTCCCGCGCACCTGGTCGGCGCGGATGCTCCCAGGATCGCGGTCTACAAGTCGTGGCAGGAGCCCATGGCCGCGGGGTGGCAGCGCTGGGTCTTCGACCAGCACGACCTGGCGTACGACACGCTGCACGACGCCGACATCCGCGATGGCCGCCTCGCGGATTACGACGTCCTCATCCTGCAGTCGCAGTCGTCCCGCTCGATCGTGGACGGCTTCCGGCCCGGACAGGTCCCGCCGGAGTACGTCGGCGGGCTCGGCGAACGCGGAGCGAACCAGATCCGGTCCTTCGTTCGGCGGGGAGGCCGTGTGGTGGCCGTCGAGGGTGCGACGGACTTCGTCACCGAGGTCCTGGGCCTGAGCATGGGAGACGCCACGTCTTCGCTGCCCGACACGCAGTTCTACATTCCGGGCTCGATCCTCCGGGTCGAGCTCGAGCCTGGATCCGACGTGACCGACGGACTCGAGGACGAGGTCGCCGGCTGGTACTGGGGTAGCAGCCTGGCCTTCCGCGTGAACGACCCGCGTGTGCGTGTGGTCGCCCGGTACGGTGACGGCGATCCGTTACTTTCGGGTTGGGCCCTCGGTGCGCAGCACCTTGCGGGCAAGCCTGCGATCGTGGAGGCTGACGTCGGGAACGGCAGCGCGGTGCTCTTCGGCTTCCAGCCCAACTACCGGGCGCAGACGATCGGCACCTGGCCCCTCCTCTTCAACTCGATTCGACGATGAGCACACCCACGTGTCCAGAGTGCGGCAAGCCCGCCGCCGGAAATTTCTGCCAGAACTGCGGAGCCCAGCTCGGCGGCCGCTTCTGTAACCAGTGCGGGGCCGAGCTCGACCCCGGGGCGAAGTTCTGCAACCAGTGCGGTGAGAAGGTCGCCGGCGGTGGAGGCGGAGGCGGAGGTGGCGGCAGGCGTGCGGCCGCGACCTCGGGCGGAGGACGAGCCCGCACCCCGGTCGGCTCGCACCGCGAGGCTGCCGCATCGGTCGTCGGCGGATCGAATCTGCCGTGGTGGATCGCCGGGGTGGCGATGTTCGTCCTCATCGTCGTCCTGGGCGTGCGTATGGTCACACCCGCCGGGAGCGGCTCGGCGCCGGCTCAGCAACCGGCTCCCGTGGCGCCGTTCGCCGGTGGGGGTGGTCCGGGGACACCGCCCGACCTGAGCCAGATGACGCCACGTGAGGCGGCGGACAGGCTCTTCGACCGCGTCATGACCTACGTGGCACAGAACGACTCGGCTCAGGCGCAGGCGTTCATGCCGATGGCGCTCGGGGCGTACGAGCGGGCTCAGCCGCTCGATCACGACGGGCTCTTCCATATGTCCCTGCTCAACAGGGTCGCCGGAAACCTCGACGAGGCTCTGGCGGACGCGCAGCAGGTCCTGGCGGACGACCCCGATCACATCCTGGCGCTGTCGGCAGGCGCGGAGGCCGCCATCGACCTGGGTCAGACCGACCTGGCGACGGAGTACTACCGACACCTGCTGGACGTCTACGATGCCCAGGTGGCCAGGGCGCTTCCGGAGTACGAGGCGCACTCGCCGATCATGCAGTCCGTGCGGGACGATGCGGAGGCGTTCCTGGCCGGCTGAGCCCAGCTTCCGCCCATGCGCGTCTTCTTGACCGGCGGGACGGGGCTGCTCGGATCCCATCTCGCCCACGAGCTGCGCTCGCACGACCACGAGGTCGTCGCGCTCCACCGTCCTTCTGCCGATACGCTCTTCCTGCAGGAGACGGAGTGCGAGCTCGTGGAGGGCGACATCCGTGACGATGCCGAGGATCTGTCGCCCCTCATGGAGGGCTGCTCGCACGTCGTGCACGGGGCGGCGCTCGTCTACGAGGGAGGGAAGTGGCCGCGCGTGCGTGAGGTGAACGTGGACGGCACCCGCAACGTGCTGACCGCAGCCCGGCTCGCCGGCGCGGAGCACGCGGTCCACGTGTCCTCGGTGGCCGTGTACGGGTACACCTCCGGACCGGTCGACGAGACCACGCCGACGGATTCCGACCTCGCTCCGGGTGACCTGTATGCCCGCTCGAAGCGCGAGGCCGAGGAGGTCGCACGGGGCATCGAGGAGAAGCGGGGCTTTCCCGTGACCGTGGTGCGGCCGGCGGCGGTGTACGGGGAGCGGGACCGACTCCTGGCCCCCGCGCTCGAGCGGCTGCTGCGTCTTCCGGTGGTGCCGCTGCTCGGATCTGCGACGAACGCGCTCCCAGTCGTCTACGCGGGCAACGTCGCCGTGGCGATCCGGCTGGCTGTGGAGGCGGGCAGGGGCGGGTCGACGTTCGACATCGGCCTCGATTTCCCGCTCGACCAGCGTGGCTTGATGAAGGGGTTGGCGACGGGCCTGGGTCTCTCGCCGAGGTTCGTCTCGTTGCCGGCTCCGCTCGTGCGGGGCGCGGCGGCGGTGCTCGCCAAGCTGGGCGTGGGCACTCCGGGGGCGGAGCATCTGCCCATCAACCGCCTGACTCAACTCGCGCTCGGCGAGAATCCGTTCGTCTCGAAGCGGATCAGGACCGAGCTGGGGTGGGATCCACCCTATTTCCACGAAGATGCGCTGCAGCGGACGGGCAAGTCCCTGCTCAGGTAAGCCGCTGGCTGGAGCCGAGCCCACTACATGAACGACTCGTTCAAGAAGGACCCAGACCGGAACCCGCCGCCGCGACAGCGAGGGCTGTCGACCGAGGACGAGCGGCTTCTCGAGTCCGTCGAGGACCACGAGGCAATCGGGAAGGACGCATGGCGCGTCTTCCGCATCATGGGCGAGTTCGTGGAAGGCTTCGAGGACCTCGCCCAGGTCGGCCGAGCGGTGTCGATATTCGGCTCGGCCCGGGTGCGGCCCGGCGCCTGGGAGTACGAGGCATGCGTGGAGACCGCGCGGCGGCTGGGCGAGGCCGGCTACGCGATCATCACGGGCGGTGGGCCCGGCATCATGGAGGCGGCGAACAAGGGTGCCCGGCTCGCCGACGCCGTCTCCGTGGGATGCAACATCGAGCTGCCCTTCGAGCAGAAGAGCAACGAGTACCTCGATGTCTCGATCG
>JASFUR010000053.1:0-12098 GCA_050050215.1 Gemmatimonadota bacterium | reverse complement strand
GTGGAGGCTCCGACCGACATGTACTTGGAACGGCTGCGGCAGACGCTGCCTCTCGTGAGGGAACGGATCGAGCGGGCGGCCCAGACGGCAGGCCGGAGCAGGGAGAGCGTGCGGTTGGTCGCGGTCACGAAGGCCCACCCGATCGAGGCGATCGACGCGGCCCTGGCCGCGGGACTACGCGACCTCGGAGAGAACCGGGTGGGTGAGCTCGAGGATAAGGTCGCCGCGCGTGGCAGAGACGCGGCGACGTGGCACATGATCGGCCACATCCAGAGTCGGAAGGCCCGTCGCGCCGCGGAACTCTCCGACCTGATCCACTCGATCGACTCGATGAAGCTCGCGGAGCGCCTCTCACGGGTCGCCGTCGAAGACGGGATCGAGGTCGCGGGGCTCGCGCAGGTAAACACGTCGGGAGAAGCTTCGAAGAGCGGTTTCACTTCTGAAGAGGCAGTCGACCAGGTTCATCGCATGACGGAGCTCCCCGGTCTGCGCATCCGGGGCTTGATGACCATGGCCCCGTTCGTGGAGGACGAGGAGGTGTTGTCGGCCACGTTCTCGGGGCTGCGCCGATTGCTCGAGAACGTACACGAGGTCACGGATGCGGTCGGGGACGAGCTGTCCATGGGGATGACGAACGACATGGAGATCGCGATCCGCGAAGGAAGCACCATGGTACGGATCGGAACGGCACTATTCGGAGAGCGACCCGGGGGAGCGAGATGATCGACCTTACGCCGCTGGACGTCCGCAGCAAGCGGGGTGACTTCAAGAAGCTCATGCGCGGCTACGACCCGCAGGAGGTCGATACCTTCCTGGAGCTCGTCGCCGAGCGCCTGGAGGAGCTGACCCGAGAGAACATCGGGCTTCGCGAGCGTGCGCAGACGCTCCAACAGCAGGTCGCTTCGCAGACCGATCGGGAGCAGGCGGTGCAGGAGGCCCTCGTGACCGCGCAGGAGCTCCGCGCCGACATCCGCGGGCAGGCCCAACGGGAGGCCGAGAGCATCCTGAAGGAGGCCGAGACCGAGGGCCGTAGGCTGGTCGCCGAGGCGGAAGCCGAAGCCCGGACCAAGCTCCGCAGCTCCGAGCGGCGACTCGATCATATCCAGGACGCCCTTCAGGAGATGGAGCGGCGGCGGACGCGCTTCCTCAAGGAATTCCGCCAGCTCCTCGAGCGGGAGATGGACGTCGTCGAGGTGGAGGAGGAGCGTAAGCCCCTGGAGGATCGCGCGATCGACCTGGAGCTCGGGGCCAAGAGGGCCAGGGAGAAGCCGGAGGCACCGGCAAAGGAGCCCGAAGCCGCGGCCGACGAGGCCCAGGATCGCGAGGTCGAGGTCCAGGAGGACGCGGAGTTCAGGCCGCTGGACATCCCAATGGTCGAGGACGTTCCCCACCCGGACGTACCGGTCGACGAGCTGGCCGCGGCGTACGAGCGGGAGCGGGTCGGGGAGGAGGGCTCCCAGGCGGCTCCGGAGTCCGGGGTCGCTCCGAAGAAGCAGTCGGAGCTCGAAGACGCCCTGGACCACGCGCCTCCCGCGCCCAAGGGCCAGAAGCACGACAACTTGATGCTCTACCTGGATACCGACGACGACGCCTGAGCAGGGCCGTCCCGATTCCATGGCCGTGAGCGAGCTGGTCTCGACTGTCCACGCGTCCGCCGAAGCGATCCGGGCGCGGTGCGACCTGGAGCCACGGATCGCGATCATCCTCGGTACGGGCCTCGGAGGTCTTGCCGAGGAGATCGAACCGACCGCCACCGTCTCCTACGCGGACATCCCGGGCTTCCCGGATCCGACGGTCGAGAGTCACTCGGGGAGGCTGGTGCTCGGACGTCTGAAAGGGACGCCCGTCGTCGCCATGCAGGGTCGCTTCCACCGCTACGAGGGCTACTCGCTACAGCAGGTCACGCTTCCCGTCCGCGTGCTGCGGACGCTCGGCGCAGAGACGCTCGTGGTATCCAACGTGTCGGGGAGCATGAATCCGCTGTGGCGGGCGGGTGAGCTCGTGCTCATCCACGACCACATCAACCTGCTCGGGGACAGCCCGCTCATCGGCGCCAACGCGGACGAGCTGGGGCCCCGCTTTCCGGACATGTCCGAGCCGTACGACCGGGATCTCCAGGAGCTCGCGATGGCGACCGCGGCGGACCTGCGGATCCGACTCCAGCGAGGCGTGTACGTGGCCGTTCCCGGCCCGGCGCTCGAGACCCGGGCAGAATACCGGATGCTCCGATCGCTCGGGGCGGACGTCGTCGGCATGTCGACCGTTCCAGAGGTCATCGTCGCCCGGCACATGGGGGTGAAGGTGCTCGGCCTGAGCATCGTCACCGACGAGTGTCTGCCCGATGCCCTCGAGCCGGTCGACGTCACCAAGATCATCGAAGTCGCTTCTCGGGCCGAGCCCGATCTGACGCGCCTCGTGGCGCGCATCGTCGAACAACTATGAGCTACCCACAGCTACCCGACAGCCTCATCGCGCTCGAGGAGGAGACCCTCGCCACGTGGCGCGACGAGGACCTCTTCCGCCGCACCCTTGCCCAGAACGAGGGGGGGGAGCCGTTCGTGTTCTTCGAGGGACCCCCGACCGCGAACGGCCGGCCCGGGCTGCATCATGTGATCAGCCGCACCATCAAGGACCTGGTGTGCCGACATCGGTCGATGCACGGGCGCAGCGTCACCCGGATCGCCGGGTGGGACACGCACGGTCTGCCCGTGGAGATCGAGGCCGAGAAGAAGCTGGGGATCAGCGGCAAGCCCGAGATCGAAGCTCTGGGTATCGCGGAGTTCAACAAGGCCTGCCGCGACTCGGTGTTCACGTACAAGGAGGAGTGGGAGCAGCTCAGCGAGCGCATCGGGTACTGGCTCGAGTACTGGCGGCCGTACGTGACGCTCGATCCGAGCTACATCGAGTCGGTCTGGTGGCTCCTGAAGACGTTCGCGGACCGGGGGCTCCTCTACCGCGGCCACAAGAGCGTGCCGTATTGCCCGAGGTGCGGCACTGCGCTGTCGTCGCATGAGGTCGCCCTGGGCTACCAGGACGTCGAGGATCCCTCGCTGGTCTTCGTGGCCGAGGTACTCGACGACAACGGTGAGCCCGACCCGCAGGGACGATCGCTGCTCGTGTGGACGACCACGCCGTGGACCGTGCCGTCCAACAGCGGCATCGCCGTGCACCCACAGCTCGAGTACGTCGAGGTCGACTCCGAGGGGCGACGCTACGTCGTGGCGGAAGGCAGGGTGGAAGCCCTCTTCGGCGAGGACGCCGAGGTGGTCGGGAAGCTCACGGGCGCCGACCTCGTCGGCTGGCACTACCGCCGTCCTCTCGACGTCGTCCCGATGCCGGACGAGCCCGGCAACGGCTGGACGGTCATCGCCGAGGACTTCGTGAGCGCGACGGACGGAACCGGGCTGGTGCACATGGCTCCCGCCTTCGGTGCGGACGACTACGTGGCGGGGCAGAAACACGGGTTGCCGCTCCTGAACCCCCTGGACGACTCCGGTCACTTCCAGGGCGAGATCGACCTGGTCGGCGGGATGTTCGCGAAGGATGCCGACCCGGTGTTGGTCGACGCGCTGCGCGAGCGGGGGCTTCTGTTCGACATCGGAACCGTCGTGCACAGCTACCCGCACTGCTGGAGGTGCAGCTCGCCGCTCCTGTACGTGGCCCGGGACTCGTGGTTCGCAGCCACGTCGACGCTCCGTGATCAGATGCTCGCCAACAACGCCCAGGTGAGCTGGCACCCGCCCGAGGTGGGTGAGGGCCGTTTCGGGGAGTGGTTGCGAGGCAACATCGACTGGGCGCTGTCCCGCGATCGGTACTGGGGCACTCCGATTCCGGCATGGGTCTGCGAGAGCGACCCGGACCACGTGCATTGGATCGGGTCGATGGCGGAGCTGGCGGAGGCCGCAGGTGGGTTGCCCGAGGACTTCGATCCGCATCGCCCGGACATCGACGGGCTCGAGTGGCCGTGCCCGGAGTGCTCCGGCACGATGCGACGGACGCCCGAGGTGCTCGATGCCTGGTTCGACTCCGGCTCCATGCCCTACGCCCAGTGGCACTATCCCTTCGAGAACGAGGACGAGTTCGAGGCACACTTCCCGGCGGACTTCATCTGCGAGGGGGTCGATCAGACGCGGGGATGGTTCTACTCGCTCCTCGCCATCGCGACGCTTCTGGGCTACGAGGAGCCTCCCTACCGCAACGTCCTCGTGAACGACCTGATCCTCGACGCCGAGGGTCAGAAGATGTCCAAGTCGAAAGGCAACATCGCCGATCCGTGGCAGGCCATCGCCGACCACGGCGCGGATGCCGTGCGCTGGTACCTGATCACCTCGTCGAACCCGTGGCTGCCGAAGCGCTACGATCCCGACGGGCTCAAGGAGGCCGCGCGACGGTTCTTCGACACGCTGTTCAACACGTACCGGTTCTTCACGCTGTACGCGGTGGCCGAGGAGTGGACCGCTTCGGAGCAGGATCCCGCGCCGGAGGACCGTCCCCTCATGGACCGATGGCTTCTCTCGCGGCTTCACGCCGTCACCGCCGAGGTATCGGGCGACATCGAGGCGTATCAGCTCACCCGGGCATACCGGACGCTCGGCGATTTCGTCGTCGAGGATCTCTCCAACTGGTACGTGCGCCGGAGCCGGGCTCGCTTCTGGGGCAACGTGGATGCCGCGGACACACGGGCGGCGTTCCGCACCCTGTGGGACGCCCTCCGCACGGTCGCGCTGCTCGCTGCCCCATGCGTGCCGTTCACCGGCGACTGGCTCCACCGTGCCCTGACGGACGTGAGCGTGCACCTGGAGCGGTGGCCGGACACGGGAGATGCACGGGACATCGGGCTCGAGGAGGACATGGAGGCGGCGCGGATCCTCGTGTCGCTCGGCCGCGCCGCACGGGAGGAAGCCAAGATCCGCGTCCGCCAGCCTCTTCGTACGGTCGAGGCCGTGCTTCCGGGGGGCCGGTCGTTGAGTGACGAGGTACTCGAGGTCGTTCGCGAGGAGCTCAACGTAAAGGACGTCGACTTCCTGTCGTCGGCGGAAGGCATCGTCACGCTCACGGCGCGGCCGAACTTCCGGGCGCTGGGGCCGCGCTTCGGAAAGCGCACGAACGACGCCGCGGAGGCGATCCGGGGGCTGCCGCAGGAGGCGTTGTCCCGCTTCCTGTCCGGCGCGCAGGTGTCGTTCGAGCTCGACGGCGAGCAGCACGAGCTGGGTGCAGAGGAGCTCGAGGTCGCGCAGGAGGCGAGCACCGGACTGCTCGTGAAGGCAGAGGGAGCCTACGCGGTCGCGCTCGACCCGGAGCTCGACGAAGAGCTGTTGGCCGAGGGCGTGGCGAGGGAGCTGGTCAACCGCATCCAGCGGCTCCGGAAGGACGCGGGCCTCGACATCACCGACCGCATCGAGCTCAGCATCGCGGGCCCGGAGGCGATCGTGAGCGCGGCCAAGGAGCACGAGGGCTTCATCGGTGGCGAGACCCTCGCGCTCGCCGTGTCCGTCGGGAACGGGGAAGGCGGAGGCGACTACGCGCATGTCCGCGAGGTCGACATCGACGGCACGCCGGCGACGATCGGGCTCCGGCGTGCGGAGGCGTAGCCGGGGCACTTGAGCGCATCCCGGGAGCGTAGGCACACCCTGACGGTCGGGCCGGATGTGGAGGGACGGTTGGACCGTTTCGTCGCGGATTCGCTCGAGCTCTCGAGGACGAGGGTGCAGGCCCTGCTCGCCGAGGGGCGGATCACGGTGGACGGCGAGCCGGCCAAGAAGTCGGATGCCCTCGTGCCCGGCGCGACGGTCCAGGTCGTCGTTCCGCCGGCGGAGCCCGTAGATATCGAGCCCGAGGATCTGCCGGTCGACATCGTGTACGAGGACGACGATCTGGCCGTGGTCGACAAGGCCGCGGGCATGGTGGTCCATCCGGCCCCCGGACACCGATCGGGAACGCTCGTGAACGCGCTCCTGTGGCACATGCCGGACATCGAAGGCGTCGGGGGGCGTCTGCGCCCCGGCATCGTGCACCGGCTCGACCGGGATACGTCCGGTCTGCTCGTGGTGGCCAAGTCGGACCGGGCGCACCTCGGCCTCAGCGACGCTCTGCGGCGCCGGAAGGTGAAGCGGCTCTATGTCGCCGCGTCCTGGGGGCACCTGTCGGAGTCCCCGATCACGATCGACGCGCCGATCGGCCGCGACCCGAGGGACCGCAAGCGTATGGCGGTGGTGGAGGGGGGACGCCACGCGCTGACCCGGGCCCGCGTCCGGGAGCAGTGGCGGCGGGCCGAACTCCTCGACGTCGCGCTGAAGACCGGGCGTACGCACCAGATTCGCGTGCATCTGGCCCATCTCGGGCACCCGATCGTGGGCGATCGTGTGTACGGGGCAGGGTGGGAGCGGGGCATGGGCGGTGACGGCAGGAGATGGGCGATGGAGCTCGCGCGCCGGACCCCTCGTCAGTTCCTGCACGCCGCTCAGCTCGCCTTCGACCACCCGGTCTCCGGGGAGCGCATGCGCTTTCAGGTGTCTTTGCCGCCGGATCTGGCGGAGGTTGCCGCGTGGGCCCGCGTCGGCTCGGAGGCCGCATGAGACGGGCCTTTTTTTCGCGAGCCATCCGGCCGATACTTACTGTCTGCCTTTCGCCCCGACCTGCTTACGTACCGCTCCAGCGGCCATGTCGGATCTCGATCCCAAGCTGACATTCGATTCATTCGTGGTGGGGCCGGCTAACCGTCTGGCCTCGGCCGCGGCACGTCGTGCAGCCGACTCGCCCGGGACGAGCTACAACCCCCTCTTCCTGTATTCCTCGCCGGGACTGGGCAAAACCCACATCCTCACGGCGATCGCCCATCAGGCGGGCACCAAGCCGGAGGACCCGAAGGTCGAGTACATGGCGCTGGAGGAGTATCTGGACCGGCTGGAGGGGTCGCTCCAGGTCGGCAAGCGAGACGGGCTCTACGGTGACCTGGACATCCTGCTCCTGGACGACGTCCAGTTCCTCACCGGACAGCCCGAAGCCCAGGAGATGCTGCTCAAGACGCTGGACCAGCTCACGGCGGCGGGCGGGCAGATCGTTCTGGCGAGCGACCGGCCCCCGGCCGATATCGACGGCCTGGACGCCCGACTGCTGTCTCGCTTCTCGGGCGGACTCATCGTCGACTTGGGGCCTCCGGAGTACGAAACCCGTGTCGCGATCATCCGGAAGAAGGCCGAGACTCGCGGCCAGACCCTCGAGAGCGGCGTCGCCGAAGTGGTCGCCAAGGCGCCCTTCAAGAACGTCCGCGAGCTGGGGGGTGTGCTCAACAAGATCTTCGCGACCCAGGATCTGGAGGGTCGTCAGATCTCTTCGGCCGAGGTCACCAAGCTCCTGCAGGAGCAGGATCAGGTGGCGTCCCTCGGCGGCGGGTCGGACGAGTTCGGCTCGTTCCTCAATGAGTTGGCGTCGTCGGTCGCCGAGGCCGTGGAGAAGACCGAGGAGCCGTGGCGGAAGGCGATTCGTGAGTCGATCGAGTCCGCGGACCGACAGGGATACTCGGTCCATCGGCTCGAGGCCTACCAGGGCGAGAAGGAGCCGGAGGACTGGCAGGAGATGGTCGAGCAGTTCAAGGCCGACATCCAACGCCTGCGGGAGATCGACAACGAGCTCGAGCGCCTCGGCAATCCCTGGCCGGAGGCGGCCCAGGGCGTGCTCATGGACCCGGACCGGCTCGACGAGGCCGAGGCGTTGCTGGCCTCGGTCCGCGAGCGCCAGCGGGCCTTCCCCGAGCTGGGCGACGGTCCCATGCTCCACGACCTCTCGGGCTTCGACGCGATGGCGCTCCAGGCCGCCGCGCAGCTCGTCGGCGAGGAGAAGCCCGAGTACAATCCGCTTTTCGTGTGGTCGTCCAACGAGGCTCTGGGACGGACGCTGCTCGCCGCGGTCGGCCGGACCTACAAGGAATCCTTCCCCGATCAGCGTATGGCGGTCGCCTCCATCTCGCACTTCTCGGAGGACTTCATCCGCGCGCTCGCGGAAGGGGTCGCGGGCGCCTGGCGGGAGCGCTGGTGGACGGTGGATCTTCTGCTCGTGCACGGCATCCAGGACCTGTCGCAGACCGAACGGGCACAGGACGAGTTTTTCCACCTCTTCGAGGCGCTCAAGCGGCGCGGCGCTCGCATGATGCTCGTGGCGGACCGCGCGCCTTCCAACGTAGAGTCGATCGACGACCGGCTTCGTTCCCGGTTCGAGGGCGGGCTGGTGCTCGAGCTCACCGCCGGTGACGCGGCCGATCTGGAGCTGGTCGAGCAGGCGGCGGCCGCGGCGGGTGAAGGGATCTTCGTCCCGGAGTTCGAGGCCCGGCAGGACGAGCAGGAGACGCGGACCGTCGAGCCCGCGGCGGCGTCGTCGCCCGAGCCGCCCGCAAAGGGTGGCGCGTGGTTCCCGGGCCCGGAGAACGTGGTGATCCACTGGCCGCGAATCGAAGAGCTGCTCATCGAGGAACTGGACTAGGCGGACTGACCCATGGCGATTGAAGGCGCGCTCCAGGACGTCAGCCTGGCTGACATCTGTCAGTTGCTCGGCATGGGCATGAAGACCGGATGCTTGAGCATCACCGACCGGTCCAACTTCGGCTACATCTACTTCGAGAAGGGCCGCATCATCTACGCGTCGGTGCTCAATCGGCGGGACCGATTGGGGGAGCTCCTCGTCCGCAACCACGTGATCACGCGCAAGGCGCTCTCGGACGCCATCGCGGAGCAGGGGAGCTCCAGGGGCAAGCGACTCGGTGAGGTGCTGGTCGAGGGCGGAGCGATCAGCCAGGAGGATCTGCAGAAGTACGTGCAGCTGCAGATCGAAGAGGCGGTCTACCACCTCTTCACCTGGAACCAGGGCTCGTTCCACTTCGACACGGATCAGATGCCCGACGAGGAAGGGTTGTACCTCGTCAGCATCCCCGCCGAGGCGCTCCTCATGGAGGGCGCGCGTCGCGTCGATGAATGGAGCCTGGTCGAGAAGAAGATTCCGTCCTTCGACGTGGTCTTCCAACTCGACAAGAACCCCGACGAGTCGGGGGAAGACTTCGAGCTCACGAAAGAGCAGAAGAAGGTCCTCCCCTACATCGACGGGCAGCGCACGGTCACCGAGATCATGAACGAGGCCGGCCTGGTCGAGTTCGACACCGGGAAGGCGCTCTACGGGCTGATCCAGGCCGGATTCGTGTCCCGCGCCGGCGAGCGCAGCACCGAGGAGGAGACCGGTGGCGACGAAGCGCTCCAACAGCACCTCAACGTCGGGATCGCGTTCTACCGATCGGGCATGATGGAGGACGCGGAGCGCGAGTTCGACCAGGCACTCGCGATCGATCCCAAGCAGGCCCGGGCCAACTTCATGATGGGCCTCATCGCGTTCCGCCGCGGCAGGCTCGAGGATTCGCTCAAGTATTTCGGGGCGATGCCTCCCGGCGCGGGCGACTACGCGGTCCACCGCAATACGGCCCTCGCCCTGGAGCTCATGGGGCAGTATCAGGACGCGCTCCGTGAGCTGGACGCGGCGCTCGTCGCGAAGCCGGAAGACCACCAGGTGCATCTGGCGCGAGCCGCCGTCCACCTCAAGGCGCGTGACGTGCCGAAGGCCCTGGAGGCGCTGCGGAGCTACCGCACCTCGTCGAAGGTCAAGAAGCCGTCTCCGCGCTACTACGCCTACACGGTGTTGGCATCGGCCGTGGGTGGCGACCTGGAGTACGCGGTCGCGGTGGGCAGGGAGGGGCTCTCCCACTATCCGGATTCCGGCCCGATCCTGGTGAACACCGCCGCGGTTCTCGAGCGGCGAGGCGAGGTGGACGCGGCGGCGGCGCTCTACAAGCGGGCGATCGGCCTCAGCCCTCCTCCGCCCCAGGCGCACAAGAACCTCGGCGACCAGGCCTATGCACACGGGGACATGCAGGGTGCCCAGGCACAGTACGAGAAGGCCGTGAAGCTTTCGCCGCGCCTGGGTGACGACGTCTACCTGCGGCTCGGCACGCTGGCCTACAAAGGCAACGACCGGGACATGGCCAAGCTCCTTTGGCAGCGGGCCGCGGACCTCAATCCGCACAACGAGGCCGTGAAGGCCAGCCTGGAGATGTTCGCGGGGGAGTGATCCGACGCGCTGCCCTGGTGCTCGGCATCGCGCTCGCCTGCGGGTGGGGTGCGCCGCGGGTCGCCGCCCAGGAGCTCGACTCCCTCGATGGGGAGCCGTATCTCGAGTTGGCCGGCGCGCGGGCGACGATCCGCTTCGTCCGAGCCGACTCGTTGCTGGCTCGCAGGGTGCTGCAGCTGATCGACGAGCAGCCTCCGCTCCCGGGCCTTCCCGACTCCCTGCCGTCCGGCGTCGTCGCCGTGATCGCGCACGGCCCCGACGCCTTCGACGAGCTCACGGGAGGAGTCGTGCCCGAGTGGCGTGCCGGCGTGGCCATCCCGGACGAGCGCATGCTGGTGATCCCGGCCGGAGAGGGGCGGAGCCTCGTGGACCCCGAGGGGCGGCGCACGTTGCGGCACGAGTGGGCCCATCTCGGGCTCCACGGATATCTGGGACTGCTCCGCGTGCCGCGCTGGTTCGACGAAGGGTACGCGCAGTGGGCGTCCGGCGGGTTCGAGGCCATGGACGCCTGGAGGCTCCGAGTCCTGCTCGCCCTCGGAAGGGCCCCGCCGATGGATTCCCTCACGCTGGGCTGGCCGACCGCTCGGGAGGAAGCGCGCACGGCGTACCTTCTATCCGCGAGCGCGGTCACCTATCTGCTCGAGCCCGGCGGCGAGCGCGGCCTGGAGCTCTTCCTCGACCGCTGGCGCCGGCAGCGCTCGTTCGACTCCGCCATGCAGGAGACGTTCGGCGTGACGCAGGACGCGTTCGAGGAGCAGTGGAGGCGCCATGTGCGCTCCCGCTACGGATGGCTTTTCGTGCTCAGCCACTCGGCCGTGTTCTGGGGGATCCTGGCACTCGTCTTGCTCCTGATGGCGCGCAGACGACGGGCCTGGAATCGGGAGAAGCTCGCACGCATGCGGGCGACCGATCCGCCCGACCAACCGGCCTACTGGAACACCGAGAGCGAGGACGAGGGACCCGGACCCGCGCCCCCGGGGGTATGAGCGAATCATGAGCGAATCGAGCGCACCGAGGATTCTCGTCGTCGACGACGACGTGGACGGCCTCGATGTCCTGAAGACCCGCCTCGTCCACGCGGGCTACGAGGTCGAAACGGCCGAGAGCGCGGAGAAGGCGCTCTCGAAGGTCAGCGCGTTCGATCCCGGCCTGATCGTCACCGATATCCGCATGTCCGGCATGACGGGCCTCGAGCTCCTGGAGAAGATCCGGAAGTCGGAATCGATGGACACCGTCGAGGTCGTCGTCATGACGGCGCACGACGACATGCAGACCGCGGTCTCGGCGATGAAGGCCGGCGCGTTCGACTTCCTGGTGAAGCCGGTGGATCCCAAGGCGGTGCAGAGCCTCGCCGAGCGCTGCTTCCGCGAGCGAGAGCTGGCCGTCGAGGTCGACATTCCCGATGCGGTCGACGCGCTTCCCAGGGGCCGTTTGATCGGCCGGGATCCGCGCATGATCGACATCTACAAGACGATCGGTGTGCTCGCAGGAAACCGGGCGACCGTCCTGGTGCGGGGTGAGACAGGGACGGGCAAGGAGGTCATTGCGCGGGCGATCCACGAGCACTCCGAGCATTCCGGGGAGCCGTTCATCGCGGTCAACTGCACCGCGCTCACCGACACCCTGCTCGAGTCCGAGCTCTTCGGGCACGTGAAGGGCGCGTTCACCGGAGCCACCGGATCGCGAAAGGGCTACTTCGAGCTCGCGGGGAAGGGAACCATCTTCCTCGACGAGATCGGCGACACGAGCCCCGAGTTCCAGACGAAGCTGCTGCGCGTTTTGCAGGAGCGTCGCTTCTATCCGGTGGGTGGCGAGGAGCCGCGGCAGACGAGCGCTCGCGTCATCGCCGCGACGCACCAGCCGGTGGAGAAGCTGATCGAGGAAGGAAGGTTCCGCGAGGATCTCTATTTCCGACTCAAGGTCGTGGAGATCAACGTCCCGCCGCTGCGCGAGCGTCGAAGGGACGTCCCGCTGGTCGCCACCGCCCTGCTCGG
>JASFUR010000052.1:0-12166 GCA_050050215.1 Gemmatimonadota bacterium | reverse complement strand
CGAGCGGGCCCAGCCCGGTACCGCGATGGGCTCCAGGGGCCTCGAGGGCCACGTGGTCGTCTTCGTGCACGGGGCCGGGACGCCCGCCGAAGTCGCCTTCGACGCACCCGGCGCGAGCTGGATGGCGTACCTGGCCAGAGCCGGCTACGACGTCTTCTCGATGGACATGACCGGGTACGGGCGCTCGACCCGTCCCTACGTCATGAACGATCCGTGCAACCTGACGGACGGGCAGCAGCAGGATCTCGTGCCCGTGCTCCTGTCGGGGACGTGCCAACCGAGCTGGGGATACGCCACCACGACCATCGAGTCCGACTGGAACGATCTCGACGCGGTGGTCGACTACGTGCGCGCCCTGCGCGGGGTCGAGCGGGTCCACCTGGTGGCGTGGTCACTCGGTGGCCCGCGCGCAGGCGGATACGCGGCCCGGCATCCGGAGAAGGTCGAGAGCGCGATCCTGCTCTCACCGGCCTACGGACGGAACAGGTCGCCCAACCCTCCGGCTCAGGTCCCGGCACCCGGCGCGGCCATGAGCAAACAGTCGAGGGCGGACTTCGATGCCCTCTGGAACCGACAGCTGGGCTGTGAGGGTCAATACGAGCCGCGCGTCCGGGAGAGCGTGTGGTCCGCGATGCTGGCGTCCGATCCCGTAGGGTCGACCTGGGGGACCGGCGTGCGACGCGCCCCTCGGGTGACTACCTGGGGCTGGGGACAGAACGAGGTGTCGCGCCAGCGCACACCGATGATGCTCGTGGCCCCGGAGACCGACGGGCAGGTGTCGCCGGAGCGGGTAGCCGAGCTGTACCAGGACCTCGGATCCGAGCGGAAGGTCCTCGTCCACCTCGCGTGCTCCTCGCACAACGCCATGTGGGAGACGAACCGAGGCAAGCTCTTCGCGGCATCTCTGGAGTGGCTTCGTGAAGGCACGGTGGACGGCATGACGACCGGCGAAGTGCGACTCACGCGCGACTAGAACGGGTGAGGGAGCTCTTTCTGGTGAGGTACTGCCGCGAGGCGCCCTGATTCAGGAGCTCAGGCGGCCGCGGGCTCTGCACCGCCGTGGTCCCCGACATCGACCCCTTTGACGGTCAACCACAGGCTGAAGGAGAGTTCCGCGACGAAGGCCGGCAGGAGCACGATCAGCCCGAGGACCGTCTCGTATTCGGAATAGTCCACCAGAAGCGTGCGGCCCAGGCTGTCGATCATGTACCCCGCGCCGGCCACCATCAGGAGGAATCCGAGCACGCGCGGCACGTAGCGCGAACGGACGACCAGGTAGCCCAGCAGCCCGCAGTAGACCGCGAAGAAGACCAGTCCGAGCGCGTAGCCGTACGCATGCGCTTGGAGAAGCAGTGAGGCGAGGCCTTCGCGGACACCGACGCCGAGCGCGGCCGACCCCGTTCCGCCCCCGAGCAGCAGCAGCGGGACGTACGCGTTCAGGAGGTTCGCCCCCACGACCGCCGCGTGGGTCAGCCGGAAGAAGGCCGCGAGCACCGCGAGCGCCTCGCTGAAGCGTCGGAACACCATGTAGAGCGCGCCGGCGACCGCGACATCGGCCACGAGCATCACGAGCTCGCTCGCGAGCGAGCTCCGGAACAGGAGCTCCGAGCCCATGATGTTGCTAGCCGTCGCCGCAGGATCCCCTGGCACGATGAGGGTCGAGCGCACGAAGAATTCGGCGTAAATGCCGGTCGCAATGATCACCAGATAGCCGATACCGGCTGCCCTGGCGTAGGCGACGACGCTCGTCCCCATCCGATTCGCCCGCTCCATGCCGTGCTCCTGAGCTGTTGGACCCGATCCGCCCGTTCGACGAGCGGCCCTTCTTCATCTGTGACACCCGACGCCGGAGGGCGTTGATGACCCACCCCGAAAGACGAGCCCCGTCCGGCGCGACGGCCGGACGGGGCTCCAGTTCGGGTCCGGATGGAGAGGAGTGGTCCGAACCCGGAAAATCAGATGTGGTCGATCTTGTGCGGGTACCCGCCTTGAGGTGGTCTCCGTCGCGAGGAGAGTGGAGAGGCTCGTGACATCGGTCATGAAGACACTAGCCGGCAGGTCGGCCGTGGGATGTAGGGCGTGGCCAGAGCGGACGTGTGGGGAGATCCCCGCCGGTGTGCACGGGCAACCCGACCGGATCGCAGGACCCTCACATCGTCAGGGCCGTGAAGTGACGATCTGGTCGTGTCCGCTCGCCGCCTCTACCCTGCACGCGGGTCCTTTTCCTCCAGCCCCACCCGTCGACCTTGATCAATCCCCAGCCCGCCGTCGATCCACGGCTCCGGGTCTTGCTGGCGGTCGTCGTCTACATCGTAGTCGCTCTGATGGCCTCCGCGCTCATCAAGCGGTTTGGATTCGACCACAAGGACATGAGTGGCCGAACGTCTCCGCCGGTGGTCGTCATCGGCGCGCTTGCCAACATCGTCATCTCGGCGCTGGTCCTCCTCATGCTCGTCACCCTGGACCACAGGAGTCCCACCGAGCTCGGGCTGAGGTTCTCGGCCAAGGACGCGATCGCCGTTGCGTCGTCGCTCGCGGTGATGGCTGTGGGCGCGGCGCTGTTCTTGACGATGCTGCAGCTGCGAGGGCGCATCCGGATCCGCTGGATGGGGACGAGCGCGGCCGGGGCGGTGGGACTCACGACCGTGACCGCGGTTCTATTCGCGGTCGCCCTGCAGGAAGAGCTTCTTTACCGCGGATACATATCGCTCAACCTGCTTCGCTTCGGGCCCACGACAGCTGTCGCCACTTCGGTCGTCGCGTTCACTGCGATCCACCTGCTCACGAACCGCGCCGGAGCCGCCCAGATCGTGAGTTGGCTTCTCGGGGGTGCTACGCTCGTGGGGGCCTATCTCCTGAGCGGGTCGCTTTGGGTGGCCGTCGTCGTGCACCTGGCCATGGACGTGACAAACGTCGTGGCGTTCGGCATCGCCGGGAGTCACAGCTGGGTCGAGCTGCAGCCAGCTCTGTCTTCCGAACAGCGGACGGTGTACCGCCTGCTCACTTCGGTCGCCCTGATCGTGCTCTTCCTGGGCCTCTACGGAGCGTCGATCAAGCTGGCATAGTCGTGGCCCATCGCTGGAACGCGGCATCCAATCCTTCCACCAGCCGTCGGAAGCTGACGTCGGGGTCTCGGGACATCCCGAATCCACCCCCCATCTCCAGGGACACGAACCCATGGAGCGAGGCCCGGAGGATACGTGTAGCGTCGACCGCGTCTTCTCCGACGAGCCCGTAACCGGCCAGAACGGCGAATACGACGTCGAGCACGGCAGCGCTCGCATCCACCAGTTCGGCGTCGGCGGGATCGGGCGCCCGCAGCGTGGCCGCATAGCGCCCGGGGTGCGCGTGGGCGTAGGCTCGGTAGGCTGCGGCGAGGGCGGTCAGCGCATCTGCTCCCGCCCGCCCCACCGCAGCCCGTCCGAGAGCCTCGCCCAGCTCCCGCACGGTGAGTACCGCCACCCCGTGCCGAACACCGTCGAGGCCATCGACGTGCTTGTACAGGCTCGGTACCCGCACCCCGAATCGCTCGGCGACGGCCGCCAGGGTCAACCGGTCCAGCCCCACCTCGTCGGCGACCCGCGCCGCCTCGGCGATGACCTTGTCCGGCGTGAGACCCGCTCTAGGCATGACGCACTGTCTCGTCCAGGAACGCGACGAGGCGGGGGTTCACGGTCTCGGGGTATTCCGCGTGGGGATAGTGACCGGCGCCGGGCACGATGAGCGAGCTCGCGTGGAGGCGACCCGCGATCCAGTCCGCCTCTTCAACCGGATTGGGGAAGTCCGGATCGGCATCACCCATGACGACGAGCGCCGGCACCCGGACGTCTTCCAGCCTGGCCTCCGCCGGAGCGTGAGAGGTGTGGGTCGTCTGCGCGAACGCGTCCCAGTGTCCCGGCCGGTCGAAGCTCTCGCGAATGCGCCGGCGATGCGCATCGAGATCCTTCGGCGGCCTGCCCGGATAGAACTTCGGGATGTAGGCATTCCACGCCCAGCGTCCCCACGGCTTCATCAACGCGAGGCGGAAGAGGATCAGCGAGAGAGCCCCCACCGGTGCGTTGCGGACGAAGGGCCCGACGAGGACCAGCCCGGAGACCGCTTCGGGGCGCTCGGCCGCGGCCCACGTCGCGGCTCCGGCACCCATCGAGTTCCCGATGATCACCGCCGGCCCGCCGAGGTGCTCGATCAGGGCGAGCACGTCGGATCCCGCCGCGACGTCGTCATAGGCCTCGAAGGTGGCGTCGCTCTCTCCGTGGCCCCGCAGATCCATCGTCGCGACCCGGTATCCGGCATCGACGAGCGCCGGAACCATGTACCGGAAGTTGGACCTGAGATCACCCATGCCGGGGACCCCGATGACCAGGGGTCCCGCTCCCGCGACATCGTAGGCGATACGTCCCCCCGGGCGCTGCAGGTAGCGGGTGTCGGGCTCGGGATTCGCATATTGGGCAGTGCCTTCCATGGTGCTGACTCCGATAAGGTTACGTCTATAGCCTTAAAGCTATGATCATTAGCTTTAGGGTCAACGCCCCGATCCTCGGAGGTCGAGCGGAGTCCCGCCCACGGGCTTGCCGCACCGCGAGCGTGTCAGGCATGTTCGACGGATGTCGCCTGGCACCACCCCACCCGCCGGTCGGTCGCCATGCTGACCGGGTTCTTCCGCGGCCCACCGCTCGTCGCTCACGCGCTGCTCGTGGCCCTCGTGGTCGCACTCCTCACGCCGATCATCGCCGAGCGGGCCCCTTCGCGGGGGGCCGCCTTCCTGGTGGCGGTCGGGCTGGTCGCGGTCTACTTCTTCGTGGCGCTCGTCTGGGGAAGCCGGCACATCCTCTTCTCTCGCCGCCCGGTGGGGTCGGATGAGCCCGGAGAGGACTGAGCCCTCAGAGGCGTAGTGCCCACAGGTCGCCGACCGGCGGCAGATCGGCGGAGGCCTGCTCGGACATCGGCTCCAACTCGACCTTCCCCTTCACCGCTTCGGCCGCGGGGCCCGTGAGCACGATCCTGCCCAGCTCGGCGACGCACCGCACGCTCGCGGCGACGCTCACCGCCTCGCCGGCCAGAAGGCCGTTCCGCCAGCGCGTCACTTCGCCGTAGTGGATTGCGCCGCAGAGGTCCGGCACCGGAAGATCGAGCCGGACCGCGAGCTCCGCGAAGCCCGCTCTCAGGTTCTGCGCGGCCTGCACGGCCTCGGAGCTCGTGGGGAACTCCGCCAGGACGTCGTCGTCCAGCCGGTCCAGCACGAGGCGTCCATGGTGAGCCTGCGCGGCACGGTCCGCGGCGTCCCGGAGCACCGACTTCAGCGTAATGGCCCTGCGGCGATCCTCCTCCAAGAGCCGGGCGTAAGCGAAGATGTCGGTCGCCAGTAGCGCGACGCTCTCTTTCGGCACCTCGAAGTTGTTGGAGAAGCATTCGAGGCACCACGCCTCGATGTTCTCACGAGTGAGGCCTCCGTCTTCCTTCCGCCAGAACACCTTCCAATCGTCCCCGCGAAGCCCGCGCTTGCAGCGCGCGCCACTGAGATGATGGCGGCAGTTCTTTCCTGTGCATTCGCAGCGACGGCCGGCCTGCTCCATCGCAAATGCACGCACGTCCTGGGTGATCTTCAACGCCTGGACCTCCGTTGGATGGGGCGAAAGCACGGCGCTCGGGCCCAGTATCGGGTGATCACCCTGCAAACTTCAAGTTATTCGGATCGGCGCGGTTAAGCTCCGACGAGCCCGAAAGCCCCTAGAAGTGACGCGGCTGTATCCGTTTCGTACGGGTTCCGTCCACATGATCGCGACATGCGGGGCCTGGCGCCCGGTGGCCCAGGCGCTTACCCTGCGTCCTCTGCCCCACCGACTGACTCCACGGGGAGGCTCCATGATCGAAGTAATCGGGTTGATCATGCTGGGTGCGCTGACCGGCGTCGTGGCGTACCTCGGGCACTCGGTGCGGCGGACCCTCGAGCTATGCCGCGCCGAGCTGAGGGATTCCAGGGAGGAGCTCGCGCGGATCCGGATCGGGTTGGGCAGCCCCCAGCACGCGGTCTACCGGCTGGTGGCCGCCCCGTCTTCGATGGCGGAGCCGCCGAGACCGTCCTCGCGAGTCCCGGACCGACCCAACCCGACATAGACACGGGCTGGCCCGGCGCGGGACCCTGCCCGAGAAGCGCGACCAGGCCCACGAGGATCGACGCCAGGGCGACGACCCAGCTCGTCGGCTTCGACCATCCCGAACGTCTCGCCCGGCCGCTCCAACGCAGGTGGGTCCGCGGCATTTGACCGGTGGGTGCCGGGTCCCGAAGCGCTTCCAGCGCCGCGACGAGCCGGTCCATCGACTGGAAGCGGTCTTCGGGCGCCTTGCGTAGAGCTCGGAGTACGAGCTCTTCGAGCGCAGGCGAGACGTCCGTGCAGCGGGTACGCAGGGGCGCCGGAGCATCCGCTAGGATCTGCGCCAGGATGCCGCGACCGGTAAAGGGTCGCTCACCGGACAGCATCTCGTAGAGCACCACGCCGAGCGCCCACACGTCGGCGCGGCGGTCTATGCAGTCACCCGAGAGTTGCTCGGGCGCCATGTAGCCCAATGTCCCGACCACGGTGGCCGAAGTCATGGTCACGGCCGCGTCCAGCTTGGCCACGCCGAAGTCCAGGATCTTGACCATGCCATCGGATCGGATGACCAGGTTGTCGGGCTTCACGTCGCGGTGCACGATGCCCGCGTCGTGCGCGGCCTGGAGCCCCCGAGCCACCTGAGTCGCGATCTCGATCGCCTCGGCCGGCCTGAGAGGGCCGGACGCGAGGCGTGTCTTCAGTGTGATCCCCTCACAGAGCGGCATGGCGAAAAAGGGGGTGCCATCGGCGGTCTCGCCGATGGAGAACGCCGTGCAGACGTTCGGATGGTCCAGGGCGGAAACGGCCTCCGCTTCCCCGATGAAGCGACGCCGGGCTTCTCGGTCGGTGGTCAGCCCGGGGCGCAGGCACTTGAGCGCGACGTCCCGGCCGAGCGTGATGTCGCGAGCCCGATAGACGTCTCCCATCGCTCCCCCGCCAAGAAGCGAGACGAGCTGGTACCGCGCAGGCAATGCCGCGTCGATCTCATCGGGTCGGGGCGCCTGAGTGTGAGAAGTCATCTGCGTTTCGGAAGCTGAAGTCGAACATCACGACCTCAATCTCTCCGACGCGGACGCTTCGGAATGTACGTACCCGTATGCAGCCGACTCTCACGCTCGACGTAGGACAACTCTATCCGGCGCCGGATTCCCTACGTAAGTCGCCCGAGAAAGCCCGACAGCGCCCGGCCCCCGGCGTCGCCACCTTATGCCATTGGAGTGGATCCCAGGAGAGCTTATGTCCAAGCGCACGTTCAGCACCGACGAGGCCAGGAGAATCGGTGATGCGATCGGTGTCGAGTGGGGCACGATCCCCCTCGAGGAGTTCCGCATGGGCCTGGGCGTGGAGCTCGAGCACGGGGCCCACGATCCCGAGACGGATGTGACCAACGACGACCCGGTGGCGACGGGCAAGATCGCGTTGGCCCACCTGAACGAGTTCCCCGACTACTACACGCGCCTCAACAAGATGGAGGCCGAGGCGGAGAGGTTCTGGGCCAGACGGAACTGAGGCTCCAGGGTCGCGCCCGATACACGAAGCCCCCGGTGTCTCGAGAGGCACCGGGGGCTTCCGACGTGGGGCGGCGGAATCTCCTAGCGCGCCACCGGCTCCAGCCGCACGATCGGGGTCGGATCGCCCGTCCGACTGTCGATGGCGAGGTAGATGTAGCCGTCGGGGCCCTGCCGAACGTCCCTCACCCGCCCGATGCCCTGGACGAGCACCTCCGAGTACCAGGAGTTCCGCCAGTCGTTGACGCCGTCCATCTCGAGGCGCGAGACCTGCTCGCCGGCCATCCCTCCCGCGAAGATGCTGCCGCGCCACTCCGGGAACTGGTCGCCGTCGTAGACCACGAGGCCGGAGGGGGCGATCGACGGCACCCATACGTGCATTGGAGGCTGAACGTCCGGAGCGAGCGTCCCGGGATGGATCTCCGACCCGCTCCCGTAGTTCACGCCGAAGCCCACGATGGGCCAGCCGTAGTTCTTGCCCGGCTCGATGAGGTTAAGCTCGTCGCCTCCGAACGGGCCGTGCTCGGTAGCCCACAGCTGGCCGGTCTCCGGGTCGATCGCCATGCCCTGCGGGTTCCGATGCCCGTAGCTCCAGATCGAGGGCTCGGCTCCCTCGTCGCCCACGAACGGGTTGTCCGGCGGCACGCTGCCGTCCTCGAAGAGCCGGTTGATGGTACCGGCATGGTTCGACAGGTCCTGGGCCGCGTGCTGCGAGAGGTCGCCACGCGGGGGCGCCATGCGGTCGCCGACGGAGACGAAGATGTGCCCGTTCCCGTCGAACACGACCCGGGAGCCGTACTGACCCCGCCCTTCCGAGTTCGCGACGAAGATCTCCTCGAGGTCCTCGAGGCGGTCGTTCTCGAAGCGAGCCGTGGCGAGCACCGTGGTCGACGCATCCCCGCCCTGCGGCTTCGAGTACGTCAGATACAGGAGATGGTTCGACTCGAAGTCCGGGTGCGGCACGACGTCCATGAAGGCGCCCTGCCCCACGTCGTACACGGGCGGCACGCCGGGCACGGGATCCGGAAGGAGGCGCCCGTCGCGGATGATGCGGAGGCGACCGGCTTTCTCGGTGACCAGGATGTCGCCGTCCGGGAGGAACCCGATGCCCCAGGGCCGCTCCAGCCCCTCGGCGACGGTGACGACGCGGAAGTCGTAGTAGGCGCTGTGCTGGACGCCCTCCATCTGGGCGTGGGCAGGGCCCGCACCGACGAGCAGGGCTCCAGCGACGAGGGTCGTGGTCGAGATCCTGGGCAGCATCTTCTTCTCCTGGCGGGGTCACGGCGAGCAAGACATTAGATGCGGCGACGTCGGGTATCAACGGGGGCCCGCCGACGGCATTATTGACGACATCGACCGCAGGTGCGAATCTGTACCCCTACCCCGAGCGGGTAACATCTGATTCGAAAAAGGGTGCGGCTTCAAATTCGGGATCCGTACCCTTTAGAGCTTGTGGCCAGGGTGGCCACACTCGCGCGGAGGGTTTCCGCGCATACAAGGCAGTCGGTAAGTACGTATCACGTGGCTCCGACTCGCACATCCAAGGAGCGCACCAGATGCGTACCAAGGGAACCGTGAAGTGGTTCAACGATCAGAAGGGCTTTGGTTTCATCACGCCCGAAGACGGTAGCAAGGACTGCTTCGTCCACCACAGCGCCATCCAGGCCGAGGGCTTCAAGACCCTCGCCGAGGGAGCGCAGGTCGAGTTCGACCGCGTGGAGGGCACCAAGGGCCCGGCCGCGGAGAACGTCGTCGCTCTCTGAGCGATCGGACTGTAGGTGAGCCCTACCGGGCCGTCCCGAGCAATCGGGGCGGCCCGGTTTCTTTTTCGGGTACGCTTTCGAAGAGATCATCGACCGCGCCCGTAGCCTACCACGATCCGGATGGCCACTATCGTCTCCTCGCCGCCCAAGCCCACAGGACGCGCACATGATCATCAGCAACACGCAGGACATCCCCGGACGAAGGATCGTCGAGTTCTTCGGGGTCGTGACCGGAAGCACCGTACGCGCTAAGCACCTCGGGCGCGACATCGCCGCAGGGTTCAAGAACATGGTCGGCGGAGAGCTCAAGGGATACACGGAGCTCCTCTCGGAGGCCCGCGGTGAAGCGATCCGCCGCATGAGCGTGCAGGCTCAGGAGCAGGGGGCCAACGCGATCGTCAACGTCCGCTTCGCGACGAGCAGCGTGGCACAGGGCGCTGCGGAGCTCTTCGCGTACGGCACGGCCGTGCGGGTGGAATAGCGATGGGCTTCGTCACCTTCCTCGTCCTGCTGGGAGGAGCGTGGGCCGTCGGGGGCATGCTCGAGCGCAGGCACCTGAACCAGCTCGCGCTGCTGGAGAGCGGATCGGGCCACGTCCTGGCGGTCACCATCGAGGACCTTCCGGACGGCTGGGAGGTCGAATCGTGCGACCTGGTGCTCGGCAACGTCGTGATCTCCCAGGACTACTTCAAGCGCATCGCCGCTCAGGTGAAGGGGCTGTTCGGTGGCAACATCCGCGTCTTCGAGCCCTTGCTCGATCGCGCCCGTCGCGAGGCGCTGCTGCGCATGAAGGCGATGGCCCACAAGCAGGGCCACGATACCGTCATCAACGTCCGCATCGAGACGTCGGCGCTGGCCCGGTCGCGGCCCGACGGCAAGGGAACGGCGGGCGTCGAGGTCCTGGCCTTCGGGACGGCCCTCACGCTCGAAAAGGGTTCGCGGGTCTGAGCGTGAGGGCCTCCGGGAGCTACCGCCCGTCCACTCTGAACACGATCGGGAACCGCACCTGGACAGCCACCCGCACGTCCCGGTTCAGCGCCGGGGAGAAGCGGATCACGTCCGCGACCTCGAGGGCCGCTCGATCGAGGGCGTCGTAGCCGGAGGTCTCGCCGATGGCCGTGCCGAGCACGGCACCGTCCGCGTCGATGGAGAAGATCACGTTGACCGTTCCGCCGATCCCGGCATCGCGGAGCGTCTTCGGATACTCCCGGGTCATGGCGCGCACGACTTCGTCGGTGTTGAGGACCCTGGGCGCCACCGTGTACGGCGTGAAGCCGCTCGAGGCCGCGGCGGCCCGTATCGCCGCGTTGGAGGGAGGGGGCAACAGGTCGGTGACGGGGTTCTGGTCCCAGGTGGTCGGGGCGATGGTGACTTCGTCGGAGACGTTGACCGGTGCCGCGACGGGGAGCGCGGGCCTGGTGAGGGCCTCGGGTGCGTCGGGGATATCGACCTCGGGGGGCAGATCGAGATACGTGGGGATGTCCCTGGTGATCGAGATGTCGCCCGCGGTCATCTCCGGCCAGAACGCGAACGTGGCGAAGTGGATCACCACCGCCGCGAGCATCGACGTCCACAGCAGGGAGTCGAAAGCCGCCTTCAGTCGCTCGTTGGCCGAGTTGTCCGTCAGTGCGATAGCCATGTCCGTCCTCCCTTCGATGGTGATTCCAGCCGTTGCCAATCGGGTCCGTGGTACCGCGCAGGTCTGGATCACGGCGACCGTGCCGCGGCCGAGGTCCGCTGCGACACGTGCCGCGAACGCGAGGGCGTTCCACCAATTCGGGCCGTCTCCCCAGCGCAGCTGTGCCTTCCACAGCCAGCGATAGCCGTCGGCCGCTTCGTGAATCCAAGCAGGCATCTTCATGTCAGGCCCCCTGCGGTAAGGGTGTCCCCAATCGGGCGTTCCCGACCGTCGCGACGCGCGTGAGCCCGGCCAGGGTGTGCTTGGCGTCGGCGGCTCCCGCCGCGGTCAGCCGGTAATGCTTCCTATGAGTAACGCCGGGGTCCTCCTCGATTTGCACACGCTCGATGAGACCGTCTTCGAGCAACTCCTTCAGGCACCGGTAGAGCGTGCCGGGTCCGAGAAGGACGTCTCCGGACGTGAACTCGGCGACATCCTCGGCGATCGCGAGGCCGTGCGCGGGTCCGTTGGAGAGCGCGAGAAGCACGTAGAAGGAGGCGGATGTCTGAGTCATGGCTATATCCGTATTGATTATCCATAATGGATATCCTTATGCGATATACAGTCCGGCGATCGATCCCACAAGAGGGGAATGGATCCGGTTGCGGTATGAGCTGTCCGGCCGGCAGATTCGCGAGGTGATCCTCTACACCCGCCGCCGCTTCGTCGGCATGGCTCTCGCGCTCGGCGCATCCGGGCTCCTTCCAAGGCACCTCTTCGCGCGCCGGGCACCGCTCGTTCGGACCATCGCCGGCACGGGCATGCGCGGCTACGAGCCCGAGGGACCGGCCGGACTCCCCGCGACGGAGACCCCGGTAGACAACCCGTACGGAGTCGTCGTCGGTCCCGACGGGGCGCTCTATTTCTGCGAGGTGGACACCGGCCGGACGCGTCGTCTCGACCTCGCCACCGGCCGACTCACGACCGTAGCCGGCAACGGCGAGAAGGCCTATGCCGGGGACGGCGGGCCCGCACGGGAAGCCTCGTTTTCCGCCCCGCACGAGGTCCGGTTCGACGGGGACGGACATCTCTTCCTGGTCGAACGGGACGCGCACGTCGTCCGGAGAATCGACGCGAACAGCGGCATCGTCTCGACCGTGGCAGGCACCGGAGAGGCCGGCTTCT
>JASFUR010000051.1:0-12186 GCA_050050215.1 Gemmatimonadota bacterium | reverse complement strand
GCCGCCTCCTGAGCGCGGGGCGTGAGCTTGTGGAAGTTGAGGCTGTAGCGGGCCATCGGGCCGACCAGATAGTGGCCGCGTTCGATGAGCCGGCAGTGCAGGGCGCTCGAGCGCGCGACGTGCTCCTCCCGGAAGTGGTCGCCGAACTCGCTCACATCGACGTCGAGTCCCCGGCTCGAGACGATCCGTCCCTCGTTCATCGGATACTCGTCGGGATGCTGGAGCGAGACGAACTCGTAGTCCTGCTCGAAGTCGGGGAATTCGAGCCCGGCGACGAAGTCGATCGTCTCCTCCGCGATCTCGACGGCCGTCTCGAGCCTCTGGACCAGCGCATCGAGCTCACTGCGGCGTGGGACGCGGTAGAAACCGCCGACCCGCACGTTGATCGGGTGGATCTCCCGGCCCGCCAGGGTCGACATGATGGCGTTGCCGGTCTTCTTGAGCTCGAGCCCCCGCTCGACGAGCTCCCGTCGGACGCGCGCCAGCTCCAGACCGCTCGCGTATCCCAGGAAGTCGGGTGCGTGGAGCATGTAGACGTGCAGGACGTGCGACTCGATCCACTCGCCGCAGTAGAGCAGGCGTCGTAGAGCGCGCAGCTGGCCGTCGACCGTCACGCCGCAAGCGCGCTCCATGGCGTGCACCGCGCTCATCTGGTACGCCACCGGGCAGATGCCGCAGATGCGTGCCGTGATGTCGGGCGCCTCCGTGAAGTCGCGCCCCCGAAGGAGGCCCTCGAAGAGCCGCGGGGGCTCGAAGATCTTGAACGCCACCTCGTTGAGCCGATCTCCCGTGATGTCGAGGTAGAGCGCTCCCTCACCCTCGACGCGAGCGAGATAGCCCACCTCGATGCGCCGCGTCCGCTCCTCACTCATGGGACTCGCTCTCCGTCCTGAACTCGGGCGCGCCGGCGTTGAAGCTGCGGAACGCGCGCACCAGGCCCTCGCCCTGCACGCCGTGAGCTTCGACCCAGCGTCTCGCCAGCGACGCCGTGTTGGCCGTCTCCTTGGGTCCGAAGCAACCGTAGCAGCCCCGGTGATAGCCCGGACAGAGCGAGCCGCATCCACCGTGCGTCACCGGCCCCAAGCACGGCGTGCCGTGCGCTACCATGACGCACACCTTGCCGCTGCGCTTGCAGTCCACGCAGACGCTGTGGGCCGGGGTGTTCGGCTTCCGTCGGTTGAGGAAGGCGCTGATCACTTCGACGAGCTGGCCCTTGTCGATCGGGCAGCCCCGTAGCTCGAAGTCGACCTTCACGTGATCCGCGATCGGCGTGGACGTCGCGAGTGTCGAGATGTACTCCGGGCTGGGATAGACCGCGGCGACCAGGTCGTCCACGTCGGCGAAGTTGCGCAGCGCCTGGATCCCCCCGGCGGTGGCGCACGCACCGATCGTGATCAGGAAGTCCGACTCGGCACGCACCTGCCGGATGCGCTCGACGTCGTGCTCGGTCGTGATGGAGCCTTCCACGAGGGACAGGTCGTACGGGCCGGGCTCGAACGCACGCGACGCCTCGGGGAAGTAGGCGATTTCGATGGCGTCCGCGACGGCGAGGAGCTCGTCCTCGCAGTCGAGCAACGAGAGCTGACACCCGTCGCACGACGCGAACTTCCACACCGCGAGTCTCGGCTTGTCCGCCATCATAGCTCCCGAAGCGACAGGCGGGGCGCCACGCGCTCCCAGTCGTAGACCGGTCCGTCCTTGCAGACGAAGTCCGAGCCCCACTGGCAGTGCCCGCACAGTCCGATTGCGCATTTCATGTTCCGCTCCATCGACAAGTGGACGTGTCTCGCGGGAACGCCTTTCCGCACCAGGTCGGCGGACACGATGCGCATCATGACCTCCGGACCGCACACGAAGGCGGTCGTCGTCGCCGGGTCGAAGTCCGCGCGCTCGATGAGCGGCACCACCGTGCCGACGTGGCCCTTCCAGTCGGATTCCGCCATGTCGACGGTCACGCCGAGCGAGAAGTCCTCGTCGTCCCGCCACGCCGCGAGCTGATCCCCGAAGACGATGTCGTCGGGTGTACGCGTTCCATAGACGACCGAGACGTGGCGGTAGTCCGCTCGGCCCCGGGCCAGTTCGTAGAGCACCGGCCGCAGCGGCACCATGCCCAGCCCGCCGCCGACCACGAGCACGTCCCGGCCCCCGGCGGTATCGACCGGCCAGGCCGTGCCGAACGGCCCGCGCAGCCCCACGGTGGCGCCCTCCTCGAGGCCGGTGAGCGCCGCGGACACCGCCCCCACGTCGCGGATCGTGTGGACCACCTTCGATGGGTCGGTGCAGTCGCCGCTGACCGAGATCGGGATTTCCCCGACGCCGAACGCATAGAGCATGCTGAACTGGCCGGGCCGAAAACGCGGCGGCTCGCCCGAGAGCGGCTCCATCTCGAGCGTGACCACGCCCGGGGCTTCCTGGTGGGCGCTCAGCACCCGCCAGGGCTCGGGCACCATCGCCCGAGGCGAGAGGGTGCTAGCTGGACTTCCCATACCCGTACAGATCCAGCAGCCGGACCCTCGTCGAGTGGAGACGCTCCATCAGGAGCTGCGAGAACTTCTCCATGATGAGGTAACCGAAGCGTGGATCGTCCTCGCACTTCCTCTTCAGGCACCCGGTGTCGAAGTGGAGCACCCGCGTGGTCTCGATCGCGCGCACGTCGAAGTTCCAGCGAGGTGGATCGAAGAGCCAGGCGACGCCGACTACATCGCCGTCGGTGGCGGTCTGGATCACCGCGGAGCCACCCGCGGGCTCGTGGATCTCGATGGAGACCAGCCCGCTCTGGATCAGATAGAAATAGTCCGCCACGGCTCCTTCGTGTATCAGATACTCGCCTGGCTTGAATACGCCGTGCTTGGCGCACCCCGAGATCAACTCGCGGTTCTCGGGAGAGAGCTCCTCGAAGAACGGGTGCTCCGCAACCAGATCTGCGATGCGCTTCATGGTCCGCCTCCCCGGTTGTCGGTGTCCGATGCGATGGCGCGCACCTCTTCGGTCAAGTCGATCCCCACCGGACACCACGTGATGCAACGGCCGCAGCCGACACAGCCGCTCATTCCGAACTGCTCGTGCCACGTCGCGAGCTTGTGAACCATCCACTGCCGGTAACGGGACCGGGTGCTCTGGCGCACCGAGCCTCCGTGGATGTAGCTGAAGTCGGCCGTGAAGCAGGAGTCCCATTTGCGCCAGCGCTCGGCGTGCTCGCCGCTCAGGTCGGTGACGTCCTCGACCGTCGAGCAGAAGCAGGTGGGGCATACCAGGGTGCAGTTCGCGCACGACAGGCAGCGCTCGGCCACGTCGTCCCAGGCCGCGTGCTCGTAGTTGCTCATCAGAAGCGTCGGGACGTCGACATCCGCCATGCTGCGCTGTTGGTGACTCGCCGGCGCGCGCGCCGCCTCGGCCTCTTCGAGGTGTGCCTCGTTCGCCTGGCCGACGGCGACCTGCTCGGCGAGCGCGCGTCCGCGCTCGCTGCCGCTCTCGAGCACGAAGTAGTGCTCGTCGCCCGCTACCTCCGTGAGCGCCAGGTCGAATGCGCTCTGCGGACCCTCCTTCACGCGTGGGCCGGTCTCCATCGACACGCAGAAGCACGTCGCGGCGGCGGTCGTGCAGTTCACGGCGACAATGAACGTGCGCTCCCTCCTGGCCCGGTAGAGGTCGTCGGCGAAGTCGCCGTCCATGAAGACCCGGTCCTGGATCGCGATCGCGTGGAGCTCGCAGGAGCGCACGCCGATCAGTGCGCGGCGAGGGGGAGCCTCGTGGGTGGTGCGGAATTCGACGGAGCCGTCCTCGGCCTTCCGAGCGCTCCACAGGCGCTCTTCGGGTGGGAAGAGGTACTTCTTCCAGGACTGGGGGCCGACCACGTAGCCGAAGCGCGCCTCGTCGTCGCGGCGCTCGAGCCGGTAGCGTCCACCCTCCTGGTCGTCGGTCCAGCCGACCGGCAGATCGGTCTGGGAGGTGATCCGGTCGTAGACGATCGCGCCGTCGGACACCGTGGGCCCGACCAACTCGTATCCCTCGCGCGTGAGAGCCCCGAACAGGCGATCGAGTCCCGCGACGTCGATCACCAGCGGTCCGGCTGCTCGATCCGACACCCTTCCTCCCCCGCGGTCTCCAGCGCGAATAGCCGCTCGTCGCCGGCTGTGGCTCCGGCCGAGCGTCCCCGAAAGATATGCGCGTGCGAATTCGAGCTGCAGGGCCGAGGTTGGTGCTGCCGCGCACACTTGTGCTTCTCTTCGAGTCCGCTTGATTCAGGGGGCCAATTCCAAGCCCGAGATGCCGGGCGAACGACCCGGCCCGGCACGCCGGGCGAACGACCGAAACGACTGGAAACGACTGGAGAAGACGTCTTGCAGCGTTGGTTGGGCCTCTATCGCAGCTCGATCGGGAAGAAGATCATCGTCGCGGTCACCGGCGCCCTCATGTTGGCCTTCCTCGTGGGGCACGTGGTCGGCAACCTGAAGGTCTTCCTACCGGACCCCGAGCCGGGCGTGGCGGACATCGACGCCTACGCGGAGTTCCTCCGCTCGGCCGGTGAGCCGCTCGTGCCGCACGGTGCGATGCTCTGGGCCGTCCGCATCGTCCTCGTCGCCGCTCTGGTCCTTCACGTGACCTGCGTGCTGCAGCTCTCTGCCAGAAGTCGCGCCGCACGCCCCGAGGGCTACCGTGCCAGGAGCTACAAGCAGGCGTCGCTTTCCGCACGCATGATGATGGTGAGCGGCGTCCTGCTGTTCGCCTTCATCGTCTTCCACATCCTGCACTTCACGACCGGCACGGTCGATCCGGCGGACTTCACCCCCGGAGCGGTCTACGCCAACCTGCGCAGGGCCTTCACGCAGTGGTCGCTCGTCGCGCTCTACGTCGTCGCCATGGCGGGCGTGGGGCTGCACGTCTTCCACGGGGCTTGGAGCGTGTTCCAGAGCCTGGGCTTGGACAATCCGGACCGGAACCGCTTACTGCGCGGTCTCTCCGTGGTACTCGCCGTGGCCCTCTTCATCGGGTTTGCGACCGTGCCGCTCTCGTTCGCCCTCGGCGCGCTCGGCCCTCGCGCGTCCTCGACTTCCGTGAGCGCTCCGGCCGCCGGCGCGGCGTTCGCGTCCTCGCCGGCTGACCCCGAGGTGACACCGTGAAGCTCGATGCACGCATTCCGCACGGTCCCCTCGAGGAAACCTGGCACGTGCACCGCGAGCACCTCGGTCTCGTGGGCCCACGCAACCGGCCGCAGTACCGGATCATCATGGTCGGCTCGGGGCTGGCCGGCGCCTCGGCCGCCTCGTCGCTGGCGGCGATGGGCTACGAGGTCGACTGCTTCTGCTTCCAGGACAGCGCGAGACGCGCACACAGCATCGCGGCGCAGGGCGGCATCAACGCGGCCAAGGACTACCGCAACGACGGCGACTCGGTCTACCGCCTCTTCTACGACACCCAGAAGGGAGGCGACTTCCGCTCTCGTGAGGCGAACGTGTGGCGGCTCGCCCAGTTGAGCACGAACATCATCGACCAGGCCGTGTCGCAGGGCGTTCCATTCGCGCGCGAGTACGGCGGCATGCTGGCCAACCGGTCGTTCGGAGGCGTGCTGGTCGAGCGGACCTTCTACTGCCGCGGCGAGACGGGGCAGCAGCTCCTCCTCGGAGCCTACTCCGCGCTGTCCGAGCAGATCTCGAAGGGCAAGGTCCGGATGCACGCGCGCACCGAGCTGCTCGACGTCGTCGTCATCGACGGCCGCGCGCGGGGCGTGGTCGTCCGCGATCTGGTGACCGGCGAGGTGCGCTCGTACGCGGCCGAGGCGGTCGTGCTCGCCACGGGCGGCTACTCCAACGTCTACTACCTGTCGACGAACGCACGCGGCTGCAACGTCACCGCGACCTGGAGAGCGTTCAAGCGCGGCGCCGGCTTCGCCAATCCGTGCTTCACGCAGATCCACCCGACCGCCATCCCGGAGTCGGGAGAGCACCAGTCGAAGCTCACGCTCATGAGCGAGTCGCTGCGCAACGACGGACGCATCTGGGTCCCGCGAGAGCCGGGCGACAAGCGTCCACCCAAGGAGATTCCGGAGGAGGAGCGCTACTACTATCTGGAGGAGCGCTATCCCCGGTTCGGCAACCTGGTCCCGCGCGACGTCGCGTCACGCAACGCCAAAGACGTGTGTGACGAGGGGCTCGGAGTCGGTCCGACAGGACGCGGCGTCTACCTGGACTTCGCGGACGCGATCGAAGCCCAGGGCCGTCCCGCGATCCAGGCGAAGTACGGCAACCTCTTCGAGATGTACGAGCGGATCACCGGCGAGAGCCCGTGGGCCACGCCGATGCGCATCTACCCCGCTCCGCACTACGCGATGGGAGGGCTCTGGGTCGACTACAACCTCATGACCACCATCCCGGGCCTGTACGCGATCGGGGAGGCCAATTTCTCCGACCACGGCGCCAATCGCCTGGGGGCCAGCGCGCTCATGCAGTGCCTCGCCGACGGGTACTTCATTCTCCCGATCACGATCGGCGACCAGCTCGTGAAGCATCCGACCGGCGACGTCGACGTCGACCACCCCGCGTTCGCCGAGGCGGAGGCCGGCGTCGCCGAGCAGGTCGACCGGCTTCTCTCCATTCGGGGATCGCGGTCGGTGGAGTCCTTCCATCGTGAGCTCGGGCGGCTCATGTGGGACCGTTGCGGCATGTCGCGCACCGCCGAAGGGCTCCAGGATGCGTTGGAGCGCATCCCCGAGATCCGCGAAGCGTTCTGGTCCGACGTCAGCGTTCCTGGAACCGGGGAGCGACTCAACCAGTCGCTCGAGCACGCGGGCCGGGTCGCCGACTTCCTGGAGTTCGCCGAGCTCATGTGCCGGGACGCGCTGGCGAGGAACGAGTCGTGCGGTGGGCACTTCCGCGAGGAGTACCAGACCGAGGCAGGCGAGGCGCTCCGCGACGACGCGAACTTCGCCCACGTGTCGGTCTGGGAGTACGCGGGCCGGGACGAGCCGGCGCGCCTCCACGAGGAGCCGCTCACCTTCGAGAGCCTGCCGCTCGCGCGGCGTGACTACAAGCACTAGGCGGGCACCAACGGCATGAGAAGCGTCAAGCTGAGGGTCTGGCGACAGGAGGGGCCCGACGTCCCCGGCGACTTCGTCGAGTACACTGTCGACGACGTCTCCCCCGACTCGTCGTTCCTGGAGGTGATGGACACGCTCAACGAGCGTCTGGCGGAGTCCGGCGAGGAGCCGGTCGCGTTCGACTCCGACTGCCGCGAGGGCGTGTGCGGGATGTGCTCGATGGTGCTCAATGGCGTCCCGCACGGCCCCCTCGAGCGTACCGCGACGTGCCAGCTCTACATGAGGCACTTTCGCGACGGGGAGACGATCACCGTCGAGCCGTTCCGCGCGGCGGCGTTCCCGCTCGTACGCGACCTCGTCGTAGACAGGAGCGCGTTCGACCGCATCATCCAGGCCGGGGGCTTCATCAGCGTGCACTCCGGCCCCAAGCCGGACCCGAATGCCGTCCCCATCGAGCCCGAGACGGTGGAGCTCGCGCTCGACGCGGCGACCTGTATCGGCTGCGGGGCGTGCGTGGCCGCCTGCCCGAACGCATCGGCGATGCTTTTCACCGCGGCCAAGGTCTCGCACCTCGGCTTGTTGCCCCAAGGCCAGCCCGAGCGCTATGCCAGGGTCGGGGCGATGGTCGCGCAGATGGACGAAGAGCGCTTCGGCAGCTGTCGGAACTACGGCGAGTGCGAGGCCGTTTGCCCGAAGGGAATCAGCATCGGGTTCATCGGACGGATGAACCGCGACTACGCCAGGGCCACGCTCGCCGAGCCGCTCGACCGGCGCGGTGACATGACGCCGAGGTAGGCAATGTCCCATGATACGACGCACGCGAACGCGGAGCACACGCTCCGGCTGAGGACGCTCTCGGTCGAGGCCATCCCGGCGGCCCTGGAGAAGGCGCGCCAGTATCGTCTCCTCAACGAGCCCGTCGAGGCGGAGAGCATCTGCCTGGACGTCCTCGAGACCGATCCCGACAACCAGGATGCCGCCGTCCTGTTGCTCCTCGCCAGAAGCGACCAGCTCCAGGGCGGAGGCAACGCCGCGTTCACCCGGGCGCGCGAGGCGCTGGCCCGTGTCGAAGGCGAGTACGCGCATGCGTACTACTCGGGCCTGCTCTGCGAGAGGCGGGCGAAGGCGATCCTCACCGGACGCCGAGGGCACCGGGCCGGGGTCGTCGCGTACGAGTGGCTGCAGCGTGCGCTCGATTATTACGCGGCCGCCCTCGAGAAGCGCGATCCCGGCGACGAGGACGCCACGCTGCGATGGAACGCGTGTGTCCGCATCATCGAGCGGCACCCGGATTGCGTGCCCGACCCGACCGAGCACATTGAGCTCGGCCTCGAGTAGCCCGTACACACCCAGAGGAGCGACAGGATGAGCAAGGGCCGTCACGTTCGAGCGTTCGACTACGTGAACCAGCCGTACGAGAAGGTTCGCGATGCGCTCCACGAGAGCGCCGAGGAGATCCTCCTGGCCGCCACCAAGTCCGCGGCCTCGCGCGCCAACTCGGTCGCTTCCGGCCTGCACGTCAACATCGGAGGCATCGAGGTCGGGGCCGAGATTTCGATCGACGTCGAGTCGGTCGAGGACGATCCCAAGGCGCCGCTCGGCGGCCAGTCGACCCGCCTCCACCTGTCCTGGGAGGCGGCCAAGACCCCGGGCTTGTTCCCGCTCATGAACGGCAGCCTCTCGGTCTACGCGCTCAGCGCCACCGAGACCCAGCTGGACTTCGAGGGCGACTACGAGCCACCGCTCGGAGTCGTCGGCGCCGCGCTGGACGCGGCGGTCGGGCACCGCATCGCCGAGGCGTCGGTCCACCGCTTCATCAGTGACGTCGCGGCGCATCTGCGCGACGAGCTGAAGGGGTAGGGCGCCACTAGCCAACCACGAACATCAACCAAACCAGGATTCTCATGCGCCCGCGTTACGCTCTTCCCGTCATCATGTTCATGTCCCTGGCTCTCGCCTCGTGCGGCGGTGACGGGACCGGTCCCGAGCTGCCGGCACTGAACGGCTCCATGACCGCGGTCATCGACGGTGTGTCGTGGTCCGCGACGACCGCCCTCACCGCGGCGGAGAGCGGAGGCATCCTGGGGTTCGCCGGCTCCGATGCGAGCAACGTCACGATCGGCATGGCGTTCGTGCTCGACGGAACGGGCACGTACCCGATCGGACCCAGCATCCCGACCAACGCGACGTACACGGACGGCAGCTCGGCCCAATGGTCGGCCGACCCGTTCAATGGCTCGGGCTCGATTACGGTCACGACGCTCACCTCCGACCACGCGGTCGGGACGTTCAGCTTCGTGATGGAGCCGGACGCGGGCAATTCCGCGACCGGCAGTGTGACGATCACGGCGGGGACCTTCGACGTGACCTTCTAGGGGGGAGGGCAGGGGCGGGACGCCTCGCCGGGAGGCGCCAACAGGCGGTCGACCCGTATATTGCCGCCCGACGCAGCTGTCCCACCCGAACGTGAGGCCCGACTCATGACTCCTGAACGAGTGACGCCGTTCACCCTGATCGCGATCGTATCCATGCTCTGGATCGGTCTCGCGCCCAACCGCGCAGCCGCTCAGTCGGAGCTCGACGTGTCGGAGGCGCAGGAGTTCCTCGGTCACTGGCTCGTCACGTTCGAGGGCGATCAGGGGGAGTTCCTGGTCGAGCTGGACATGCAGGACGAGGGCGGCAAGCTTGCCGTCGAGGTCACCACGATTCAGCTGGGGACACAGAAGGTGACCGACGTCGTGCGTTCGGAGGACGGCCTCGAGCTGCAGTGGGAGGCCGACGCCCAGGGGCAGCTCATTCCCGTTCGAGTCGAGATCACGCCCCAGGGCGAAGAGCTGGCCGTCCTTCTGGACATCGGGGACGGACAGTTTCTCGCCGACGGTGTCGGCGCCCGCACGTAGAGACGTGATCGCCCGGACGTCAGGAAGGCCCGGTATTCGATCCTACGACACCCCGATGTGAGGTCGATCTCATGAATCGTTCCGAGACCGTTGCCACTGCCCTGGCCCTTGCGACCGCGCTGGCCGCGCCAGCCACGGCCCAAACAATCGACGCCGGTCGGGGACCCGTGCCGCTCACCGTGCCGGCGAGCTACGACGGCAGCGTCCCTACGCCGCTCATCGTGGCGCTGCACGGATACACCGGCAGCGGCGCCGGCATCGACCGCAGCTGGGGCCTCAGCGCCCTCGCGGACAAATACGGCTACCTGACCATCGCGCCTGACGGGCCCAAGGAGGCGGAAGGCAGACAGAATCCCTTCTGGAACGCGTCGGACGCCTGCTGCAACTTCGAACAGCAGCACAGCGACGACTCCGGTTACATCCGCCGCATCATCGACCGGATCCAGGCCGACTACAACGTCGATCCGCAGCGCGTCTACGTCGTCGGTCACTCAAACGGCGGGTTCATGGCCTACCGCATGGCGTATGAGCACTCCGACGCGATCGCGGCCATCGTGAGCCTGGCCGGGGCCAACCACATGGAGCAGCGCGACGCGCCGCCGTTCCCCGTCCACGTCCTGCAGATCCACGGCACCGACGACGGCACCATCGGCTACCGGGGCGGCGAGATCAGAGAGAACCGCTACCCGAGCGCCATGGGCAGCGTGACCCGCTGGGCCGAATACGACGGGTGCGACATGTCGCGGACCGGCCGCGAGATGCGTGACCTCGACGCGTCGCTGCCGGGTTACGAGAGCGGCGTGATGAAGATGAACACCGGGTGCAAGGACGGCGGCTCCGCCGAATTGTGGACCATCTCGGACGGCGCGCATTCGCCGGTGTACTCCGATACCTGGGGCGAGCAAGTGGTGGAATGGCTGCTGGCCCATCCGAAGCCGGCATATCTGGTGCAGTAATGATGAAAGCCACGACCATCGAGCTCACAATCACGCTCGCGACCCTCTGTGCGGTCGCACCCACGCAGCTCGTCGCCCAGAGCATCACCGACGAGGTCCGTGCCCGCGTCGAGACCGCACGCGCCGCCGCCGGCGACGAGCATGGCTACTACTTCAACGCCGTATGCACCGTCCCCATCGAGGCGGTCGGTGCGGAGCCCGTCGATCTCGAGGGCTTTCCCACGGCGCTTCCGTCGACTGATCCCGACCGGGACTGGTACGCAGAACCTGTGCGTGTCTTCGACGACCTGTTCTTCCTGGGTCAGACGGCCTACTCGGTGTGGGGGCTCCGCACCTCTGAGGGGGTCATCCTCGTCGACGCCATCTTCGACTATTCGGTGGAGGCCGAGGTCATCGACGGGCTCCGTGAGCTGGGCATCGATCCGAACGAGATCCGCTACGTGATCGTCAGCCACGCGCACCGCGATCACTCGGGCGGTGCCGGCATCCTCCAGCAGCGCTACGGGGCCCAGGTCGTCATGTCGGAGGCCGACTGGGACCTCTACGAGGCCACGAGCCGGGACGAGGTGAAAGCCACCCGCGACGTCGTGGCGACGGACGGCATGGAGCTCACGCTCGGCGACCACGTGGTGCGGACGTACCTGACCCCCGGCCACACGCTGGGGACGATCGCGACGGTCATGACCGTGCACGACGGCGACGAAGAGCACCTGGCCATGGTCCACGGTGGGACCACGTTCAACTTCCGGGATGCCCCGGGGGATCCCAGGGACGCTCGCCTCGGGATGTACGCGGAGTCGGCTTCACGGATGCGGGAGCTCGCCCAGGACGAGGGTATCGACGTTCTTCTGTCGAACCACACCGCGTTCGATAGCTCCCCCCTGAAGATGCCGGAGCTGGAGGAGCGCCGGGAAGGCGACCCCCATCCCTACGTCATCGGGACGGAGTCCGTGACGAGGTTCCTCACCGTGGCCGAGGAGTGCGCGGTCGCGACCAGGCTCACCGAGCGGCCGCGGGTCTGAGGCGGACTCGAGCTCCCGTCCGGCCAGACACGCGTCCTCACGTACCACGCGAGTAGACGGACGTCGGCTCCTCCCGGGCCGCCGTGCAAGATGTCCCCCGCGTTTGCGTCCTGGCTCGCGACGCCCAACGCTGGTTGTGGACAGTAGCTCCAGTGGGAGCCCGTCATGGACCATCTAGATCAGTACATATCGCCGACCGTAGCCAGCGTATTGATGCTCAGCGTATTGACTGCTTGTGGAGGTGGCGATCCAGCGACACCTCTAGATGATGACGG
>JASFUR010000050.1:0-12321 GCA_050050215.1 Gemmatimonadota bacterium | reverse complement strand
CCAAGCACACGGGGCGAAGCCCCCAGACCGTGCGCCAGCACGCGGCGGCGGTCTACAAGAAGGGGGATCTCAGGGGGCGCGCGGAGCTCTCCGCGTTCTTCCTGGAAGACCTCATGCTTCCCGAAGGACGCGAGGAGCCGCGGTCGGAGAGCACGGTCGGACCCTGATGGGTGCGGGACGCCGGGCGCCCATCGCCCCGTTCCCGTCTATTTCTTCACCACCCTGTAGACCCACAGCAGGATCAGCGCGCCGATCACCGAGCCGATGAGGCCGGCCGGGCCGCCGCCTCCGACGCCGATGACGCCGAAGAGCCAGCCGCCCACCACGGAGCCGGCGATGCCGAGGACGGCCGTGACGATCCATCCGCCGGGATCCCGGCCGGGCATGAGCGCCTTCGCGATCAGACCTGCGACGAGGCCGAGCAACACCATCCAGATGATTCCCATGGTTTCTCTCCTGACGGCTCTGGCACGCCCGCCGAACGCGGACGACCGTGGGTGACGTTACGGTGGAGGCTCGCTCCGGGCGAGTGGTGGGCGGGCGCCCGGGGGGGCGTTTCGTGCCGCCGCCTTCCGATGGAGCGCCGGTCGTTGCAGTCTACGGGACAGACACGCACGCCTCGACTGGAGCAACCCGGCCGTGAGCTTCGATCTCGACCAGTACGGAATCACAGGAGAGTCGACGAATCATTCGATCGTCGGTTACCACGTCCACCGCAATCCCACCGTGGCGAGGCTGTACTCGCTCGCGATCCCGCTGGAGCGGTACGCGCTCGCCGACAACGGCGCGCTGATCGCGTACTCGGCCCCGAGGACGGGCCGATCGCCCAAGGACAAGCGCATCGTCGAGGAGGAGACCACCAGGGACGACATCTGGTGGGGCGAGGTGAACATCCCGCTCCCGGAGAGCTCGTATCGGCTCAACAAGCAGACGGCGATCAACTACCTGAACGTGCGCGACCACATCTACGTCGTCGACGGCTTCGCCGGCTGGGATCCGAAGCACCGCATCAAAGTCCGGGTGATCTGTACGCGGGCGTACCACGCGCTCTTCATGCGCAACATGCTCATCCGTCCGACCGCCGAGGAGCTCGAGGCCTTCGGCGACCCGGACTGGGTGATCTTCAACGCCGGTCAGATGCCGGCGATTCCCGATATCCCCGGTGTCGGATCGCGGACCACCGTGAACGTCAACTTCAAGACGCAGGAGATGGTGATCCTCGGGACCGAGTATGCGGGGGAGATGAAGAAGGGTGTCTTCGGCGTGCTGAACTACACGCTCCCGAAGCAGGGCATCCTGAGCATGCACTGCTCGGCGAACGAGGGCGAGGACGGCGACGTCGCGCTCTTCTTCGGCCTCTCGGGGACCGGCAAGACGACGCTGTCCGCCGATCCCAACCGCCGCCTCATCGGCGACGACGAACACGGCTGGAGCGACGAGGGCGTTTTCAACTTCGAGGGCGGCTGCTACGCGAAGACCATCAACCTGAGCGCGGAAGGCGAGCCGGAGATCTACGACGCGATCCGCTTCGGCTCGATTCTCGAGAACGTGGGCTTCGATCGCGAGACCGGTGAGGTCGACTACACCGACGTCAGCATCACGCAAAACACGCGCTGCTCGTACCCCATCGAGCACATCGAGAACGCCAAGATCCCGTGCGTCGGGGACCATCCGAAGAACATCGTCTTCCTCACGTGCGACGCGTTCGGCGTGCTGCCGCCCGTGAGCCGGCTGACGCCGGCGCAGGCCATGTACCAGTTCATCAGCGGGTACACGGCGAAGGTGGCGGGGACGGAGATGGGTGTCACCGAGCCGGAGCCGAACTTCTCGGCGTGCTACGGCGCGGCCTTCCTGAGCCTGCATCCCACGGTCTACGCCGAGCTCCTGGCCGAGAAGATCAAGAAGCACTTCGCGGAGGTGTGGCTCGTGAACACCGGTTGGACCGGCGGATCGTACGGCGTCGGGCACCGGTTCTCGCTCGCACACACGCGGGCCATCATCGACGCGATCCACGGCGGCGAGCTCTCCGACGCGCACTTCGATCACGACGACGTCTTCGGCCTCGCGACTCCGGATACCGTGCCCGGCGTTCCGTCGGAGCTGCTCAATCCGAGGAACTCGTGGAAGGACAAGGACGCCTACGACGCCACGGCGAAGAAGCTGGCCGGCATGTTCGTGAAGAACTTCGAGAAGTTCGCGGATCAGGCGTCGGACGAGATTCTGAGCGCGGCTCCGAAGGCGGGGTAGGTAGCCGGATGAGTGCGCCGGGCAGGGACCGGTGAGACCCATCGTCTTCGGGGCTACGGGAATGGTCGGCAGGGGCGTGCTCCTGGAGTGCTTGGACGACGACGGTGTCGAGGCCGTGCTCGCGGTCGGCCGCAGGAGCTGTGGGCTCACGCACCCGAAGCTGCAGGAGCTCCTCGTCGACGACCTGTTCGAACTGGGGTCGCGCGTCGAGGAGCTGAGGGGCTACGACGCTTGCTTCTACTGCCTGGGCGTGTCGTCGGCGGGGATGAGCGAGGCCGACTACCGCCGCGTCACGTACGACCTGACCGTCGCTGCCGTGGACGCGGTCGTCGCCGCGAACCCCGACGTGACCGTCTGTTTCGTGTCGGGCCAGGGCACCGACGGCTCGGCGAGCGGGCGGGTCATGTGGGCCAGAGTGAAGGGCGAGGCCGAGAACCATGTGCGGGGCCTGCCGGTCCGCTCATACATGTTCAGGCCGGGCTTCATTCAGCCGATGAGGGGCGTGCGCTCGGGCGTGAAGCTGTACCAGGCGCTGTATGCGATCCTCGGGCCCGTGACGCCGCTGCTTCGTCGGCTCTTTCCGGGTTTCGTCACGACGACGGTGACGGTCGGCCGGGCGATGCTGCGAGTCGTGGAGCGTGGCTGTCCGAAGGAGATCCTGGAGACCCGAGACATCAACGACTTGGGCGCGGGTTGAGCGGCGCGGTCCCGCTCGCCCCGGGACCCTCGCGTGTGAGCACCACGGCCGTGGTCACGATCTGGAGCTCGCAGTACGACGGCCCGAACTCGGGGAGGAACGCTCGCAACATCCGCCCGTCTCAGCGGAGCGGCAAGCCGATGCGCCGAAGCACTACCGTCGTGTGCTGGCTGCGCCGGCGGAGCCGTCCCATACTTCCAGTCGTTCGCCGGCGTCCAGCCGGCGCGAACGGGGTGAGCTCGGATGAACGGTCGCGTGATGCACGTCGTCGCCGCTTTGGCGCTGGTCTTGGCGGCGTGTACACCCCGCGGCCGTGGCGGGGACGTGACGGCGTACGAGGGCGCGCGCCTGATCCTCGGGGACGGTCGGGTGATCGAGAGCGGCGTCCTCGTGGTCGCGGGTGACCGCATCCGGCAGGTCGGCGCATCGCGTGACGTCGTGGTGCCGGAGCAGGCCACGGTGGTCGACCTGAGCGGCAAGACGGTGATTCCCGCGCTCATCGACGCCCACGCCCATCTGGGCTACGAGGGCTACACGGGCTGGGGCGCGGACTACTACAGCCGCAAGAACGTGATCGACCATCTCAACCGTTACGCCTATTACGGTTTCGGCGCGGTCTTTTCCGCGGGCACCGACCCGGACGACCTCGCGCTCGGTCTGCAGCGGGATCAGCGGCTCGGCCGTGTCGGGGGCGCCCGTCTTCTGTTCGCGGCGGGGATGGCGCCGCCGGGGCAGGGCCCGAACAACCAGTTCCTGCCGCACGCGGAACGCGTCGCCGCGCTGACGGACATGACGGTCCTGCGCGGCGTCTCGTCGCCGATGGAAGGTCGGGCCGCCGTGCGCCGGGCGGCGGCCAAAGGGATCCACTTCGTGAAGATCTGGGTCGACGACCGCGGCGGAACCCAGACGAAGCTCCAGCCGATCGTGTATCGGGCGATCATCGACGAGGCACGGGCTCAGGGCCTACCGGTCTTCGTCCATCAGCAGAGCGCGGAGGACATGCCGGACCTGCTCGACGCGGGGGTCGCAGGCTTCCTGCACGGTCGTATCGGGCCGGCCCTCGACGCGGATCTCGCTCGGCGCATCCACGACCAGGGCGTGTTCATCGTGCCCAACCTCGGCTTGGGTGAGTTGCGCGGCGAGCGCATCGCGGACGACCCGTTCCTTACCGAGACGCTGCCTCCCGGCGTCACACGGCGCTTGGGCGAGGCCTTCGACGAGCGGCAGGCCGGGCAGGGGACGGAATCGTTCGCGGGTGCGGCCGCGCGGGAACGCGAGTTGAGGGCGGGCTTCCAGCGGCTGCTCGACGCCGACGTGGACATCGTGCTGGGCACCGACGCCGGAGCCGTTCCGGACCACTTCTTCGGCTACTCCGGGCATCGCGAGCTCGAGATCTTCGTGCGGCTCGGGATGACGCCCATGCAGGCGATCGTCTCGGCGACGAGCCGCGCCGCGGATCACCTCGGCCTCACGGAGATGGGAACGCTCGAGGCGGGCAAGAGCGCGGACTTCATCGTCCTGGGGGGCAACCCGCTCGACGACATCCGCAACACCCGCTCCATCGAGCAGGTGTACCTGCGGGGCGCGGCGATCGTCCGGGGTCGGTTGCGGCGGGACTGGCGCGAGGGCGGCTGATCCCCGGTCGGTCGCGGACGCTCGCGCCCGGTCTCGAAACCGCCTGCCCGGGCCGTCCGTAGGTACACCCGTCGTACCCACTCCCGGACCGCAGCGCGGAGCGCCGATCGAATGGATTCCGTCGTCCAGCACCTGAAGCACGCCCTTCGACGCCTGCGTCGCGCGCCGGGCTTCACGGTGACCGCGGCGCTCACGCTCGGCATCGGGATCGCGGCCAACACGGCGATCTTCAGCGTCGTGAAAGGCGTTCTCCTCGAGCCCCTCCCGTTCGACGAGCCCGAGGAGCTGGTCGCGCTGTGGTTCACAGCACCGGGCCTCGACTTCCCGATCCTGAACATGTCCCCCGCTCCGTATCTGACGGAGCGGGCGGACACTCGGACGCTCGAGGACATCGCGATGTGGGATGATGGATCGGCGCAGGTGCTGGTCGGCACGGATCCCGAAGAGGTGGAGACCCTGCGGGTCACCGAGGGCTTCCTGCCCATTCTCGGCGTTGAGCCGGCCTTGGGGCGGGGCTTCACCGTCGAGGACGACTCACCGGGCGCGGCCGAGGTCGTCATCCTGACGCACCGCTACTGGCAGAGCGCCTTCGGTGGGGATCCGAACGTGATCGGGCGGAGCCTCAGCGTGTACGGAGACCCCGAGGAGATCATCGGGGTGCTTCCGGAGGATTTCGAGTTCCTGGACAAGGATCCGGCGTTCATCTACCCCATCCGGCTCGATCCTGCCGAGGTGTTCATGGGGCAGTTCTCCTACCAGGCGATCGGGCGCATGAGGCCGGGTGTCACGATCGACGAGGTGAACGCCGAGTCCGAGAGGCTGCTCCAAGTCGCGGTGGAACGCTATCCCGGCCCGGTGAACGCGGCGGTGGTGGCCCAGGCCGGGCTCGCTCCGGTGACCCGCCCGCTCAAGGACGACCTCGTGGGCGATGTGCGGAGCGTGCTCTGGATCCTGCTCGGGACGGTCGGAATCGTGCTCCTCATCGCGGTCGCGAACGTGTCGAACCTCTTCCTGGTGCGGGCTGAGGGGCGTACGACCGACATCGCCGTCCGGACCGCGATGGGGGCCGGACGGCGCGCGGTCGCCGCCAACTTCCTGTCCGAGAGCGTTCTCCTGGGTCTGCTCGGTGGTGTGATCGGCCTGGGTCTGGCGGCGGTCGGGCTACGAGGGCTGCTCTCGCTGGCCTCGGTGCATCTGCCGCGCCTCGACGAGATCGGAATCGATCCCGGGGTCGTCGGCTTCACGGTCGTGATCTCGCTCGTCGCCGGGCTGGCGTTCGGCTTCTTCCCGCTTCTGCACACCAGGCCGAACCTCGTGACGTCGCTCAAGGAGGGGGGACGGGGTGGCTCCGAGGGTCGCGACCGTCACCGTGCCCGCAACGCGCTCGTGGTGGGCCAGGTCGCCATGGCCCTCGTGCTCGTCGTGGCGTCGGGGCTCATGATCCGCTCGTTCCAGGCGCTCCGTGACGTGGAGCCCGGCTTCCGGACCGACGACGCGCTCACGTTCCGCCTCACCATCCCCAGCTCCGTGGCGAGTGGGCGGGAGGCGACGATGTCGATGTGGCGTCAGATCACCGAGCGGCTGGGCGAGATTCCCGGTGTGACGGCCGTGGCGAGCGTGCGAGGGCTGCCGCTGTCCGGCTGGCAGTCGAACGACCCGATATTCGTCGACGGAGAGATGCCCACGGGAGACGAGATTCCTCCCGTGCGCAGGTTCAACTGGGTTATGCCGGGCTACTTCGAGGCCATGGGCATCCCGCTGATCGCCGGGCGCGACATCACCTGGGACGACGTGGAGGAGGCCCGTGGCCTGGCGATCGTGTCCGAGAACCTGGCCCGGGAGTACTGGGGCAGCCCCGAAGCCGCGCTCGGACATCGCGTCGCGACGCTGTCGCTGGACGACAGTCCGATGAGCTGGAGGGAGATCGTGGGCGTCGTGGGTGTCGTGCACGAAGACGGCCTCGACGAGGAGGAGACGTCGGCCGTCTACTGGCCGCCCGCGTACACGAACCTGTACGGCGGTGACGAGACGAACTTCCAGCGCACCATGAGCCTCGCCGTCTTCGCCGAGCCGGGTACGATGCCCGGGCTCCTCGAGGCCTCCCGGAGAGCGATCGCGGAGGTGAGCGCGTCGTTGCCCATCGCCCGGCCGCGCACCATGGACGAGCTGGTCGATGCGGCACTCGCCCGGGCGTCCTTCGCCATGGTCATGCTGGGCATCGCGGGTTCGGTCGCGCTGCTGCTCGGAGCCATCGGCATCTACGGCGTCATCTCGTACGCGGTCAGTCAGCGCACCCGCGAGATCGGGGTCCGCATGGCACTCGGCGCAAACCGCGGGTCGGTCTCGGGCATGGTGGTTCGCCAGGGGATGACGCTGGCCGGAGCAGGCGTCGGGCTCGGGCTCGTCGCGGCGTTCGCCCTGACCCGTCTCATGGCGTCGCTCCTTTTCGGCGTGGATCCGCTGGACGTTCCGACGTTCGGGGTGGTTTCGGTGAGCCTCGTCGCGGTGGCGCTTCTCGCCAGCTGGCTCCCGGCGGACCGGGCGACCCGGGTAGATCCGGCGACGGCGCTCAAGGGCGACTGAGGGGTGCGGGTGTCCGAGGTCCGCTGGCGCGACTCGGGCGCGCCCTCATAGACTTCAGCCATCGGCAGACAGCGTGGCAGTGACCTGCGAGGTGGCATCATGAGCACGGAGCGCATCCCCAAGGCCCCGTTCAGGGCCCTTCTTCTTCTCCTCGTCGCGGGCCTCGCCGCCTGCGACACGGGCACCGGTCCGATCAACGGCGGCCGGGTACGGCTCACCCTCTCCGCCGGAGACCCGCTGGTCGCCGCGGCCGCCAGCCCGGCCGCGACCGGCGACTGGGAAGGTGGACGCTCCCTCTTCGAGTCCGCGAACGTCACGTTCTCCAGCATTCTCGCACGGAACTTCGACGGTGAGCTCGTCGACATCGACATGGATCTGCCCGTCACCATCGATATCGTGGCCATGGACGAGGGCGGCCGCACGGTCACGCTGCCCGACGGCGTCCTCCCGCCGGCCACGTACGACCAGGTCGTCGTGGTCATGACCGAGATCGAGGGCGTCCTGAGAGACGGCACGACGATCACGGTGACGCCTCCGGGCGGCGGATGGACCGCGGTCGTTCCCGTATGCCCGTTCGACGTGACCGAGGATGAGACCGCGGTGGTCGGCCTCATGCTTCCGGTTCGGCGATCGCTCTCGTGGCACGACGGGCACTACCGCTTCGAGCCGCGCTTCTGGTCTCGCATCCGGTGTGACGTGCCAGATGATCCCGGTGACACGACCGATGATGGCGACACCGGCGACGGTGGCGACGACGTGACTTGAGCCGACGAGGTCGAGCCCGCCCTCGGCGAGAGGGTGGGCCCGAACGCACGACGGCCCCGGTGCTTCTGGATGCACCGGGGCCGCCTTCGTTCAGGCCGCTTCGCCCGCTCAGTCCGGCAGGCTGAAGATGTACAGCGCGTTGCCGCTGTCGGGGTAGGTGATCTCGGGCTCGACCAGCCTCGGAACCGTGCGGGGGCTCGTTCCACCGAGTGCCGTCGTCACTCCGATGTACTGCTTCCCGTCGATCGCGAACGAGATCGGGTGACCCTGCACGGACGTGCCGAGGCGTGTCTCCCAGAGGATCTCGCCGGTGCGCACGTCGAAGGCCCGGAAGCGGCGATCCAGGTCGCCCACGAAGACGACGTTGCCTGCGGTCGACATCGTACCGGTGATGAAGCTTGCGCGCTGTTCGTAGCTCCAGACCTCTTCCATCGTGTCGACGTCGTAGGCCGCGAGCTTGCCGAGGTTGCCGTCCGAGCCGGGCATCTCGAAGAAACGCCGTGCCGATGCCAACCCGCCGCCGGCGTACTCGAGCTCCACCTCGCGCGGGTTGTTCTCGAGACACGTCTGACTGAGCGGCGCGATCATGTACCCCGTCGGTGGGTGGTACGTCATCGAGTGCCAGTCCTTGCCGCCCGCGCTGCTCGGGCAGACAGGCGTCCACTCGCCGAGCTGGGCATTGATGATGTCGTCCCGGTACGTCACTTCGCCCGTCTCGGGGTCGATGTTCGTGAAGGCGTTCTGGAAGACGGTCTCGGCGTATCCGAGGAAATCTCCGTTCACGCGGTCGTTCTTCCAGAGGATCCCGTGCTTGCCGATCGAGAACACCATGCGCTGGCCGTTCCGGTTCACGAGCACCCGCTCGAAGACCTCGTCGAGGTCCAGCGCCTCACCGGGAACGTGCTGGAAGTACCAGCGCAGCTCACCCGTGTCGACGTCGACGGCCACCGTCGAGTTCGTATACAGGCCCTCGTCGAAGATCGACGTGTGGCGGCTGACCGGTGACCAGGGCTTGGCCTGCGCCGTGCCCCAGTACGTGAGCTTCAGCTCGGGGTCGTAGCTGCCCGTGATCCAGGTCTCGCCGCCCTGCCGGTAGATGTTGTCGAGGTCGCCCCAGGTGTCTCCGCCCGGCTCGCCTGCCGCGGCGACGGTGTGGAAGCGCCACAGCGGCTCGCCGGTCTCGGCGTCGAAGGCGCTGATGAAGCAGCGCTCCTCGATGTACTGGGCGCAGCTCGCCATGCCCGAGATCACCTTGCCGTCGGCGACGATGGGGCCGCTGGAGTTCGAGCGCCCCTCTGCGATCTGAGTCTCCCAGACCTGCTCGCCGGTGCGCGCGTCGAGCGCGACGATGCGGGCGTCCGTCGTGCCCTGGATGATCTTGTCCTCGTACAACGCGATGCTGCGCATGTCCTGGCCGTTGTCCGGGCCGGAGGCGTGCTCCCAGATCAGGTCGCCGGTGCGCGCGTCGAGCGCCTGGATGACGTTGCCCGGGTTGATCAGGTAGATGATGCCGTCGTACACGATCGGGGCGGGCTCGGAGTTGCCCTCGTGCATGTTCCAGACCCATTCGAGCTGCAAGCCACCGACGTTGTCTGCGTTGATCTCGTCGAGCTCGCTGTAGCTCTGGCCGTAGTAGTTGCCCCGCATCATCGGCCAGTCCGCCGGGTCCGGATCGGCCAGCATCTCGTCCGTGACCGGTACGAACGTCTCCATCAGATCCGCGACCGTTCGCGACTCGGGCTCGATGTTCGCGGGCTGGGCGCCGATCTCGTCGACGTTGAAGATCCATCCGCGCAGCTCACCCCCGGGGTTGTCTTCGCTGTGGATCTGGACGTAGAGCGAGTTGGACCGGAGCGCGGCCAGCTGCTCGTCGTCGAGCTCGAGGGTGCCCGAGATGGTTCCCGAAGTCTCGCTGCTGATGTCCAGTCGTCCCGCGACGGGCCCGCGCAGCCCGGGCGGCGCCATGTGGATGTGCGCGCCGGTTGCCGGAGAGCTCAGCCCCTCGTAGTCCCCCGTGACGCCGAGTCGGTTGCCCTGGAGCGAGACCCTTACGCTGCCCACACCGGTGATCGTTCGGACGCTGCGACCGTCCACGGGGAGGGGAGACAGACGCGCCCGGTAGGATCCGGCCTGGGCGGCGGCCTGTGACGATCCGAGGAAAAGGGGTGCCGCGAGCAGCGCACCGAGCAGGAGCGAGAATGCCGATGTCGATTCTCTGAGAATGCGAGCGTTCATGCGAAACCTGTCGTGATGGCCTGAAAGGGAGGGGCACGCTACGGGCCGTGGCGACCACGAGCAAGGTGCCCCGCGGGCCAGGGCTGCGGCCCAAAAGGCCGCGGAACATATAAGATATGCCCGGGTAGAGACTTAGCTGCTGCGACTGCGTGTGGGTATCATTGTTCGGCACGGCGGAGGTGCAATCATCGCTAGCAACGGAAAGAACGGAAAGAAGAAGGCTCGAGGGAAAGTCAGCTTCCGGACCACCGAGGTCCGGGAAATCGGTAGAAGCTTGGCGACCCTCGGCCTCGTCAGAATCAAGAAGGGCGAGAAGCTCAATGTCCGCAGGAGGGAGAACCTCAGACGAGCGCTGGCCGAGGCCGGTGAGCCGCTGAGGTGGTCCGAGATCGCGGCTCTGAGCGAGAACCCCATCGAGATCGCGTCTGGGGACGTGAAGAAGATGGTCCGAAGCGGCGCCCGCTCCATCGAGCGGACGGTCTCGGACGAGCTGGCCGAGAAGAAGGCCGAGGTCAGGCGACTCAAGAAGGTCGTGGCCGAGCTGATGTCGCTGGCCGAGGACGACGGTACGGAGTTCCCCGTCGAGGTCACGTATTCGCGGACGGCCAGGAGCGCAGGTGAGGGCTTCGTGTTGAAGACCGAGACGCTCGAGCTCAACGACGCCGAAGAGGCGCTCAAGGCGGCCAAGAAGATCGAAAAGTCGCTGCCCAACTGGACCAAGATCAGGGACGAGATGATCGCGGACCTGAAGCGCAAGCAGGACACCATCAAAGCGCTGACGGGCAACCTGGGCGATCTGGTCGAGTCCTGGCGGGGCGTGCTCAAGGAAGTCCTGGTCACGATGCCGTAGGGAAGGGAACTCCCCACCTGACCAAAGCTCCGGTCGATAGCCCCCGCGACGGGTACGCCGAGCGCTTCGCACACCACGAGGCGCTCCGAGACACGGCCGCCCGTCGGTCCGTGCGGCTGTCCAATCTGCGGGCGGCCACCTTTCTGGTGGCCGCCGCAGCCTGGCTGACCTTCGACGTTCTGCCCGAGCCGATCTCCGCGATCGTTCTCGGGCTGGCGGTCGTGCTCACCGTCGTCTTCATCGGGCAGATCGTCACCCACCGACGCGTCCGGCGCGTCGAACGGTGGGAAGGGGCGCTCGCGGCGCTCGCGCGTGAGGGACTCTTCCGGATGGATCGGGACTGGGAGGGTCTGGGTGCTTCGTTGCCGGAGGGGGAGCGGCAGGTCGATGCGCCACCGCCGGATCACCCGTTCGCGGGCGATCTGAGCGTGCTGGGCGAGGTTTCGCTCTTTCGCCTGGCGGGACCCGTCACGTCCGAGCGGGGACGGGCCAACCTCCGAGGGTGGCTGCTGGAGTACGGAGATCCGGAGACCTCTTCAGCACGCCAGGGTGCGGTTCGCGAGCTCGCAGCCCTGGCCGACCTGAGGACCGAGTTCGCCGCGCTCGGTCGACTCGAGCGCCTGAAGAGCCTGGAAGGGCTGGAGCGCTTCTTCACGTGGGCCGAAGGCACCCCTTCGAGCCTGGATCGTCCGGGTCTAAGGTTCGCCGCCTGGCTCCTGCCCCCGGTGCTCGTACTCGGTCTCGTAGGCTACTTCGCGCTCGGCTGGCTGCCATGGTGGGTGCTCCCGGCGGCCGGCAACTTCTGGGTCCTCAGGCAGACACGGAAAGAGGCCGATGAGGCATTCGCGGACTCGGCGCTCGGCGGGCCGCCGCTCAAGGCCCTCGTGCCACAGCTCGACCTGCTCGCCGGCCGCGAGTGGAGCGATCCGACGCTGTCTTCCATTGCGGACCGGCTGGGTCGGGGCGAAGACGATTCCCGTCGCCACCTCGCACGACTCTCCAAGCTCCTGGACTTCGTGGAGAGTCGCAGGAACGCGTTCTACGCGATGATGGCGCCCATCTTCCTCCTGGAAGTCCACCTGTGGGCGGCTCTGGATCGTTGGCGTGCCGCACATGGATCCGCCGCACGCGGCTGGCTCGAGGCGCTGGGCGAGTGGGAGGCGCTGGCGGCGCTGGCCACCATCGCGCATGACCACCCTCACTGGGCTCAGCCGAACCTCGCCAGCTCCGGCGCCGCCGAGCTTCGCGCCGAGGCACTCGGCCATCCGCTGCTTCCTCCGGACGCCTGCGTACGGAACGACGTCTCGGT
>JASFUR010000049.1:0-12353 GCA_050050215.1 Gemmatimonadota bacterium | reverse complement strand
CGATCGAGCAGGCCGGGCAGATCCGCGATGCGCGGCTCTTCGGTCGCCCCGATCTCGTGTGCCAGCGGCACCTCGGTGTGGTGGCTGATGTACCCGGTCGCGTCCTTGATGTCGATCACGAACGCGTTGATCTCCGTGCGCCGCGCCAGATCGATGAGCTCGCTCATCCGGCCGCGGGATCCGGCCGCCCACGCGTTCGCGTAGAGACCGCGAATGTGCTCGGGCCGCTCGAAGCGCGGCGCGGGTGAGGGTGACGCCTCGTCGGTGTCGGCGCCGGCATCGTCCGTGGCCGCGGCATCGGAGTCCCGGGCACCGTCCACGACGGCGTCACCGCCGTCGGTCGAACCCGGCTGCGCCAGCTCGACGGCCGCGTCCTGGAACGCGCGCACCTCGGTGGGCATCCACAGGCTCACCGCCATCAAGGCGAGCAGGGACACGAAGCCCACGCGGTCGGATCGAAAGGTCGTCAACGGACTGCTCCTAATAGGACGGGATGTCCGGATCGACTTCCTTGCGCCACGCCAGCATCCCGCCCTTCAGGTTGGAGACCTTGGTGTAGCCGTGGCGCAGGAGATGGCGTACGGCACGATCGCTGCGCGCGCCGCTCCGGCAGTAGAGCACGAGCTCGGACTCCTTGTCCATCTCGTCCATGCGGTCCATCAGCTCCGCCATGGGAATGCGGAGCTGCCCCACCTCGGGCAGGTCCGCGATATCGGCCTCGTAATACTCCCGCACGTCGACCAGGACGGGCGCATTGTCCGCGTCCAGTCGCTCCTTCAGCTCGAGCACTGTGATCTCGGGTACTTCACCGTCACTCATTGCTGCTCTCGTTGTTCGATGAGAGGCTCCAGGAGCTCGGCCGTGCGTACGGCGGCTCCACGGTGGGCGCCAATATAGTCCAACGCCTTCCGGGTAGCCCGGCTTTTCTCGGTCGGGTCCTCGAGCCAGGCCAGAACGGACTTCTCGAGGGTCGTCCGGTCGATAACGCTTCTCGCTGCCCCGGACTCCAACAGCTCAGCGGCCGCCCGCGCATTCTGATGCCGAGGACCGAAGAGCGTGGGCGCGCCCGCGGCGGCCGGCTCCAGAACCGAATGGAGCCCGTCGCGACCGAATCCCCCCCCTACGAAGGCCACACTGGCCACTCTATATAGTTTCGCCAGAACCCCCACGCGGTCCACAATCACGACATCGACCCCTTCGGCCGAGCGCTTCCGCTCGAGCGCTCCCAGGGTCACGGTCACCAGACCCATCGCCCTCAGTCGCGCCAGGAGCGACCGCACCCGTTGGGGTGTCGGTTCGTGGGGAACGACGACCAAGAGCGCCTCCGGTACCGCTCGCCGAATTCCCTCCCACGCCGGCAACAGGACGTCTTCGTCGGGCCGCCAGGTCGAGCCGGCGATCAGGACCGGCCGCCCCGCACTCGCGAACGGCGCCAGGTACGGCGCGCCCGGGTCGGCGTCCGCAGCCCGGACGGCGGCGGAGTCGATGGCGGGGTCACCGGTCACGTGGACCGCAGCGGGCTTCACGCCCAGCTCGACGAGACGTTCGCCATCCTCCCGGGTGTTCGCGCAGGCGAGGACGAGCCGACGCCACGTCGTGCGGAGCGCGGAGCGCGCGAGCCAGCGCATTCTGCCCGAGCCCTCCCGTACCGTGGCTCCCACCACCGCGACCGGAATGCCGCGTCGCGTCGCCTGCTCGACCAGCACCGGCCAGACCTCGGTCTTGGTGAAGACCAGCAATCGCGGCTCCAGGGCATCCAGCGCCTCCCCGGCGGGTCCCTCCACGTCCCACGGCAGGTATGCGGACACGTCCGCCCCGAGCTTCTCGCCGAGCCCTTCGGCCGACGGCGAGAAGTGGGTGAACGCGACCTGGAGACCCGGCCTGCGCTCGGCCAGCGTGGCCATCACGGCGCCCGCCTGTAGTCCCTCACCCACACTCGGCGCATGGAACCAGACGGTAGGGCGGTCGGGATCCCGCTCCCGCACGCCCCACGCGGTCAGCGTCTCCACGGCGGCCCGTCTGCCCCGGATGCCGCGCGCGAGCTTGGAGTCGCCGACCGCGAGGAGTGGCGCGGAACGACGCGCGGCGCGTATGGCTACACGGTAGAGGAAAGGCACGGAGCTCATCGTGCGGAGCATAGGTCCCCGGCCGGATGGCGGGTAGATTCGTCGGCATGCACTTTCAGGTCACCGTCCGGTACGGGACTCGGCGTCAACGGTATCACACGTACGTGGTCGAAGCCGAGCACGCTGCCGCGGCACTGCAGGCGGCGTCCGAACGGATGCCGCCCGAGATTTCGGGCGAGGCCGACCTGGTCGAGCTCCGCGTGGCCGTCGATCCCGAGGAGCGGCCCTACGTCGGCGAGTGACGTCGACCGGACGGCGGATAAGAGCGAGGTGATCAGTGGCTGAAGCGGAAGCGGAGGGCGGAACCGAGCGTACCGGGAAGCGCTGGCTCCGGATCGCGCTCGCGCTCGTCCTCCTCAGCCTCGCCGCCAGCTGCATGGCATGCTCGCCCGTGTACGTCGCCAAGGCGACGTTCGCCGAGGTGCGCATCCTCAGGGCCCGCCGCCCGATCCCGCAGGTCATTACCGACTCGACCACGTCTCAGGACATTCGCGACAAGCTCGCCTGGGTGCTGGAGGCCCGACGCTTCGCCGCCGACGAGCTCGGTATCGACGTCGGCGACTCGTACACGATGTTCACTCAGCTCGAGCGCGATACGCTGATGCTGGTCGTCTCCGCGGCACCCAAGGACCAGCTTTCGCCGGTCACGTGGTGGTTCCCGATCGTTGGACGTGTGCCGTATCGGGGCTTCTTCGACGACGAGGACGCCTTCGAGGCCGAGGCCGACCTGCGTGAGGACGGCTACGACACCTACGTGCGGCCCACCGCGGCGTTCAGCACGCTCGGATGGTTCAACGACCCGGTCCTGTCCACCACGCTACGGACCGACGACGTCGAGATCGTGACCACGGTCCTCCACGAGCTGGCGCACCGTTACCTCTTCGTGCCCGGCCAGGTCGGCTTCAACGAGTCGTTCGCCAACTTCGTCGGGCGCGTCGCCGCCATCCGTTTCTTCTGCACCCGCGAAGGCAGCGGTCCCGACTCCGTGAAGTGCCTCAGGGCTCAGGCCCGCTGGCGGGACACGAAGCGGTTCAGCGTCTTCATCGACGACTTCGCCGCCGAGCTGGACCGCCTCTACTACGAGTCGGGGCTGCCCTACGAAGAGAAGGTCGAGCGCCGGGAGCCGATCTTCGACGACGCCCGTGAGCGGTTCCAGACGGAAGTGCAGCCCACCCTCGAGTCGCTCACCTTCTCGAGCTTCGTCACGACGCCCATGAACAACGCGACGCTCATGGGCAGGATCCGGTACTACCACCGACTGCCTGGATTCCAGGCGCTCCTCGACGAGCATGACGGCGACCTCGTGGCGCTGCTGGAGGACCTGAAGCGGCGGCTACCCGACGCGGACGACCCGTTCGACCTCCTCCCGAGCGGAGCGAGCGCAGTCCAGTAGGCGCCGGACCGGTCAGATCCGCGCCTGCACCGTGTACAGCTCGTAGTAGCGCCCTTTGCGCTCCATCAGATCGTCGTGCTGACCGCGCTCGACGATGCGTCCGTCCTCGATCACCAGAATCAGGTCCGCGCGCTGGATCGTGGAAAGCCGGTGGGCGATCACGATCGTCGTGCGGCCGCGCAGTAGCTCCTGGAGGCTCCTCTGGATGAGCGCCTCGCTCTCGGTGTCGAGGCTGGACGTCGCCTCGTCGAGGAGCAGAATCCGCGGGTTGGCGAGAATCGCCCTGGCGATGGTCACCCGCTGGCGCTGCCCACCCGACAGCTTCACGCCGCGCTCGCCGATGATCGTGTCCAACCCGCTCGGGAAGCGTCGAGTGAACTCCGTGACGTAGGCCTTCTCGGCGGCGTCCTCGATCTCGGCGTCGCTCGCGGTCGGTCGCGCGAAGCGCAGGTTCTCGCGAATCGTGCCGTCGAAGAGGAAGTCGTCCTGGAAGACGAGGCCCAGCTGCTCCCGGTACGTGGCGAGCAGGACGTTGCGGAGGTCCACGCCGTCGACGAGCACACGGCCCTGGTCGGGCTCGAGGAACGTCGCCGCCAACCCCGCGATGGTGGACTTCCCGGATCCGGAGCTCCCGACCAGCGCGATGACCGTTCCGGGCGGGGCGTCGAAGTTGATGCCCTTCAGGACCGGCTTGTCCTCCTCGTACTGGAAGTAGACGTCGTCGAAGATCAGCTGACCGTCGATGCGCGGCATCGTCTCGGTGCGCTGCGGGTCGTCGTCTTCCTCGGGCCACGACAGAAGCTCGGACGTACGGTCGAGCCCGGCGAAGGCCTCCGTCATCTGCGTGCCGATATTGGCCATCTGCACGACCGGCGCGATCAGGAATCCCAGGAAGAGCGTGAAGGAGACGAGCTCACCGACGGTGAGGTCGCCCTGCACGATGAGGTAACCGCCGTACCCCAGGATCATGACGCTCGCGAGCCCCATGAAGAACGTGCCGAGGCTCGTCACCAGACTCGACGTCGTGAGCGTCGTCTTCACGTTGTCGAAGATCCGCATGACGCCGCCGTGGAAGATCTCGGCTTCCTTGTCGAGCGCGTGGAAGCCCTTGATGACGCGGATGCCGCCCAGCGCCTCCTGAAGGCGACCCGTCACCTCGGCCCGGATGCGGCCCCGCTCGCGGAACGCCGGACGCAGCCTGCTGAACGCCTTGGTGGAGACGAACGCGAAGCCGGCCAGCGGCACGAGGGCCAGCCCCGTCATGATGGGATTGATGCGGATGAGGAACGCGAACGCGACCACGGCGGTGATGATGCCACCGACGAGCTGCACGAGGCCCGTGCCGACGAGGTTCCGGACGCCCTCGACGTCGTCCATGATGCGGGACACGAGCTCGCCGCTCTTCGTGTTGTCGAAGACGCGCACGGGAAGCTGCAGGACGTGCTGCTGCACTTGGGCGCGTAGCTGAGCGATCATGCGCTGAGCCTCCACGCTCAACAGCAGGACCAGCGAATACGACGTGGCGGCCTGCAGCACGTTCGCCCCGGCCAGCACGATCAGGAGCGTCACGAAGAGACGCATGTTGGCGTTCGGGATGACGTCGTCGAACACGTATCGGGTCGACGCCGGCAGCACGAGGCCACTGACCCGGTTGATCGCGACGAGCACCAGCCCGAGGGCGACCAGCTTCTTCCGGGGCCAGATGATCTCCTCGAAGGCGTTCCGTAGACTCGCCCCGGAGATCTTCTTGGACTTGGTTCTAGCCACTTGGGTCCCTATGCTCCGCCGTTTAGGTTAGCCAGTCTTTTCCGCCGCCCGCGCCACCGCGCGGCGCGATGACCCGAGAAGTCGCCCAGGAATGGTAAACGAAGAGAGGGACGGCTACGACCCGTCCACCGTAGAGGAGAAGTGGCAACGCCGCTGGGAAGAGCGCGGCACCAACTCCTTTACGCTCGACGAGATCCGCTCCGCCGACGACCCGTACTACAACCTGATGATGTTCCCCTACCCCTCCGCGGAGGGGCTCCACATCGGGAACATCTACGCATTCACGGGCGCCGATGCACACGGGCGCTACCAGCGCCTGAGGGGCCGCACCGTCTTCGAGCCCATGGGCTTCGACGCGTTCGGGATCCACTCGGAGAACTTCGCCCTCAAGGTGGGCAAGAACCCGATGGACCTCATCCCGTCGAACGTGGCCAACTTCACGCGCCAGCTGAAGCGCATCGGCGGAATGTTCGACTGGGACCACTCGGTCGATACCACCCAGCCCGACTACTACAAGTGGACGCAGTGGGTCTTCCTGCAGTTGCTCGAGGCCGGGCTGGCCGAGCAGAAGGAGGCCCCGGTCAACTGGTGCCCGTCCTGCAAGACCGTGCTCGCCAACGAGCAGGTCGTCGGGGGCGAGTGCGAGCGGTGCGGCACGCCCGTCGAGCAACGTCGCATCAAGCAGTGGTTCTTCAAGATCACGAAGTACGCCCAGCGCCTGCTCGACAACCTGGGCCACATCGACTGGTCGGAGAAGACCAAGAAAACCCAGATCAACTGGATCGGGCGGAGCGAGGGAGCCACGCTGCGCTTCCCGGTCGTCGACGGCGACGACGAGGAGACCGGCGAGGTCATCGAGGTCTACACGACCCGCCCCGACACCGTCTTCGGCGCCACCTACATGGTCTTGTCGCCCGAGCACCCGTTGGTCGACGAAGTCACCAATCCCGGGCTGAGCGCACCCGTCTACGCCTACCGCGACAAGGCCAAGCAGAAGGACCTGGTCGCGCGACAGAAGGTCGACAAGACCAAGACCGGCGTCTCGACGGGGGGCTACTGCCGCAATCCGGCGACGGGCGAGGTGATCCCGATCTGGATCGCGGACTACGTCCTCATGGACTACGGCACCGGTGCCATCATGGCCGTGCCCGGCCACGACGAGCGCGACTTCGATTTCGCGAAGCAGTTCGAGCTGCCGATCGTCCGTGTGGTCGCCGGCCCCGGCGACGACGCCGACACGCCGCTCGAAGAGGCCTATGTCGGGCCCGGCACGCTCGTGAACTCGGAGCAGTTCGACGGCACCGACGTGAGCGAGTCCGTCCGGGTGGTCACCGCGTGGGCCGCCGAGAACGGCTGGGGCGAGGCCAAGGTCAACTTCCGGCTCCACGACTGGTGCGTGTCCAGGCAGCGCTATTGGGGTCCCCCGATCCCGGTCGTCCACTGCGACGCCTGCGGGCCCGTCCCCGTCCCGGTGGAGGACCTCCCCGTGTTGCTGCCCCGCGTCGAGGACTTCAAGCCGGACGACTCGGGCATCAGCCCGCTGGCGCGAGTGTCCGATTGGTACGAGACGACGTGCCCGAAGTGCGGCGGCGAGGCGCGACGCGAGACCGACGTCTCCGACACCTTCCTCGACTCGGGCTGGTACTTCCTCCGCTACCCGTCGACGGACTTCGAGGACGTCCCCTTCGACGCCGACATCACCAAGAAGTGGCTGCCGGTCGACATGTACATCGGTGGGCAGGAGCACGCCGTGCTGCACCTGCTCTACTCGCGCTTCCTGACGATGGTGCTCCACGACCTGGGGCACCTGGACTTCGAGGAGCCGTACGACGTCTTCCGCGCCCACGGCCTCATCATCGCCGAGGGCGCCAAGATGTCGAAGTCGAAGGGCAACGTGATCCTGCCGGACCCGGTCATCGAGGAGTTCGGCGCCGACACGCTGCGGACGTATCTCATGTTCATGGGCCCCTTCGAGGAGGGCGGCGACTACCGGTCCGAGGGCATCCAGGGGCCATACGGCTTCCTGCACCGCCTCTGGGACTCGGTGCTGTCGGCCGAAGAGGGTGAGCCGGACGAAGACGTGGAGCGGAAGGTCCACCAGACCATCAGGCAGGTGACCGAGCAGATCCCGCTGCTGCAGTACAACACGGCAATCGCGGCGGTGATGGAGTGCCTCAACGCGGTGCGCTCCGGCGGACGCACGGCCAAGAGGGCCGAGGTCGAGCCCCTCGTGCCGCTCATCGCGCCCTTCGCGCCCCACGTAGCCGAGGAGCTGTGGGAGCGATTGGGTCACGAGCAGAGCATCTTCGAGGGTGCCAGCTGGCCGTCCTACGATGAATCCAAGGCGGTGGAGAGCAGCGTCACCATCGCCGTGCAGGTGAACGGGAAGCTGCGCGCATCCATCGACGTGCCGAAGGGAGCGTCGGAGGAGGAGGTCGTCGGGGCCGCGCGCGCCGAAGAAAACGTGAAGCGTCACCTCGACGGCGCCCAGGAGCGACGTGTGATCTACGTGAAGGAACGCCTCGTGAACTTCGTGGTCGGATGAACGACCTCCAGCGACTCTCCATCGACGCCGTCCGCGTCCTATCGATGGACGCGGTGCAGGCGGCGAACTCGGGGCACCCCGGCACGCCGATGGCGCTGGCCCCGGTCGGCTACGTCCTCTTCCAGAAGCACCTGGACCACGACCCGCGAGACCCGGAGTGGCTGGACCGCGACCGCTTCGTGCTGTCGTGTGGCCACGCATCGATGCTGCTCTACTCGATGCTGTACCTGAGCGGCTACGACCTCTCGCTGGACGACCTCCGCAACTTCCGTCAGTGGGGATCGCCCACCGCCGGTCACCCCGAATACGGACACGCGCCGGGCATCGAGATGACGACCGGCCCCCTCGGCCAGGGTGTCGCGACCAGCGTCGGCATGGCGCTCGCCGAGCGCTGGCTCGCCGAGCGCTACAACCGGCTGGACCACCGCATCGTGGACCACCATACGATCGTCCTCTGCTCGGACGGAGACATGATGGAGGGCGTCTCTCACGAGGCCGCTGCGCTCGCCGGACACCAGAGGCTTGGCAAGCTGCTCTGGATCTTCGACGACAACCACATCACCATCGACGGGAAAACCAATCTGTCGACCTCGACAGACCACGAGGCCCGCTTCGAGGCGTACGGGTGGCACGTGACCCACGTGGACGACGCCAACGACCTGGATGCCATCGACCGGGCCATCGCCGGAGCCAAGGCGGTCACCGACCGGCCGAGCTTCATCCGCCTGCGTACGACCATCGCCTGGGGAAGCCCCGACAAGGCCGGCACGTCGGCCGCCCACGGCTCTCCGCTCGGCCAGGACGAGGTCGAGGCGACCAAGAAGAACCTCGGCTACCCGTCGCTCGATCCGTTCTGGGTGGACCCGGACGCGAAGGCGCACTGGGCCGAGTGCATCGAGCGGGGCGCCAAGCTCAACAGCAGCTGGCAGGCGCGCTTCGAGGCGTACCAATCCGAGCATCCCGAGCTCGCGGCCGAATTCCTGCGGACCATGGCGGGCGACCTCCCCGACGACTGGGATGCCTCCGTGCCGGACCTCTCCAAGGCGGACAAGGCCAACGCCACCAGGGGATGGTCGGGCAAGGTCATTCAGGGCCTGGCCGCCGGCATCCCGAACCTCGTGGGGGGCTCGGCGGACCTGGCGGGTTCCAACAAGACCGACATCGAGGGCGCCGACGACCTCCTCGTGACCTCGCCGGCCGGCCGCAACGTGCGGTACGGCATCCGGGAGCATGCCATGGGCACGGTCATGAACGGGATGTCGCTCCACGGTGGCATCCGGCCTTTCGGCGGCACGTTCCTGATCTTCTCGGACTACATGCGGCCGGCGATCCGCCTCGCGGCGCTCATGGAGCAGCCCGTCATCTACGTCTACTCGCACGACTCCATCGGACTCGGCGAGGACGGACCGACCCACCAGCCGGTAGAGCAGCTCGCCTCGCTCCGGGCCATGCCCGGGCTCATGGATCTCCGTCCGGCGGATGCCGCGGAGACGGAGATCGCGTGGAGAGTCGCCGTCGAGCGAGCGGACGGTCCGACGTTCCTCGCGCTCAGCCGACAGAGCGTCCCCCCGCTCGACCGCACGGGCGACTTGGCATCGGCGGAGGGCCTGCGCCGCGGGGGCTACGTCGTGGCGGAGGCGTCGGGTGGCGCGCCCAAGGTGGTGCTGATCGCCAGCGGCACCGAGCTGTCGGTCGCGCTCGACGCGCGAGAGAAGCTCGAGGCATCCGGCACGCCGGCGAGGGTCGTCAGCCTCCCGAGCTGGTACCTCTTCTCACAACAGGACCAATCGTACCGGGACGAGGTGCTCCCGCCCGGCGTTACGGCGCGTATCTCCATCGAGGCCGCATCGACCTTCGGCTGGGACCGGTGGGTCGGACCGAAGGGACGAGCCGTCGGGCTCGACCACTTCGGCGCTTCGGCGCCCGCCGAGCGGCTCTTCCAGGAGTTCGGCTTCACCGTCGACCACCTTCTCGCTATAGCGACTAGCCTGCGCGACTGACGGACATAATCGAGGGTTCCAGGGTAGGAGTATCCCAGATCACTGGCTGATCGACTGCCCAAGGAGGTCCTCATGTCCGCACCCACCCATACCGCATCGGAGGTTCAACCCCGGAGAGCGCACACCGCTCACGACTCCGAGAGCACCGCCGACCTGCTCTTCGACATCTTCTTCGCCGGAGGTGTCGGCGGTTCCGCGACCGCCCTCTTCTTCCTCGTCGTCGACGGGGTCCTCGGCCGACTATTCTTCACTCCGTCAGCCATCGGCACCGCGCTGTTCACGGGTGAGGCCGTCTCGGCCGCGACACCCGTGCGACTCGACATGGTCGTGTACTTCTCGATCGTGCACTTCGCCCTGTTCGGCACCGTGGCGTTCGCAGCGGCCGAGCTCACGCGCTGGCGACCCGACCTCGAGCGACGTCCGCTCCTCATGGCCGGCATCATCTTCGCCGTGCTCACGGCAGGAGTGTTCCTCGCGAACGCGTTCGTCCTGCACGGTGTGCTGTCGGCGATCGGTATCGTGCCCGTCATCGCGGCCAACGCGGTCACCGGCGTGGCCATGGCTGCATTCTTCCGCTGGTCGAGGACGCAGAGGATCTGACTCCGGAGCTCCGCCTTGCCTCCGATCGGGAGGCGGTCGTACGGTGACGGCGTCACCATCGTCCCCGAGCGGAGGCAGCACCCATGGAGATCGTCCCGATCGGCACGCTGTGGCTACCCATCCTGGTCGCGGGCGCCATCGTGTTCGTGGTGAGCTCGATCATCCACATGCTTTTGCCCTACCATCGCAACGACTTCTGGAAGGTCCCGGGTGAAGACGGTGTGATGGAGGCGCTGCGACCATTCGACGTTCCTCCGGGTGACTACGTCCTGCCGCATGCCGCGAGCCCCGACGCCATGAGATCCGAGGAATTCCGGGCGAAGGTGGAGCGAGGTCCGACCTGGTTCATCACCGTCGTGACCCCGAGCACGTTCTTCAATATGGTGCCACAGTTCGTGCAATGGTTCGTGTATACCCTGCTGGTTGGGATCGTCGCGGCCTACCTGGGTGGCCGGATGCTGGGCCCCGGCGCCGACTACCTCGAGGTCTTCCGTGTGACCGGCACGGTGGCCTTCGCCTCCTACTCGATGGCGCTCATGCAGAGCTCGATCTGGTACAAGCAGCGCTGGAGCACCACGCTCAAGTCGATGTTCGACGGCTTGATCTACGCCGCGCTCACGGGAGGCGTGTTCGGCTGGCTCTGGCCCATCTGAGGGCCTCGGCGGACGGCTCTCAGCCGACGAGCTTCGCGAGGGGCTCGGGTAGCGGCGGCACCCGTACGACCCGCGCGCCCCTGCGCCGCCGGCGCGCCACGGGTCGATCGTAGAGCCGGCTGGGCTTGCAGCCGACGCGCTGCGCCCATGCCCGCCAGGAAGCACCGTGTCCGCGGTGTCCGCACTCGAGATAGTCCGCTACGTGAGCCATCTCGTGGAGAAGCGTGTCGATCCGTTCGGCGCCGTTGCGCTCCAGCATGAGGTCGAGGTTCAGCGCGATCTCCGCGACGCGCCGCTCCCCCTCCGCGCCCTCGTCGGGCATCATGTGTCCGAGCGAGGATCGCATGCGGTTGCTCAACCGAACCGGGACGTCGTCCGGGAGCACACCCCCGAAGCGCGTGGCGTTGAAGTACCGGTACAGGGCGCGCAGATACGCGCGCTGCTCCGGCGTCGCGCAGCACGCCGTCACCGAGCGCGGCTTGCGCGTCCGGCGCGTGACTTCGATCGCGCGCCACACCTCCGGCCATTCGTTGATGGTAGATGCCGCCCGACGGGTCGCCGCAGACCGCACGCCACCGGCGCGCACGAGGACCGCGAACGCGTCGAGCAACTCCGGCGGCGCCGCCCCGTAGGCGCTGTGGAGGTTCAAGACCGTCCCGTGTTGCGTGAGCGACCAGACCACACTCCGGTTCTCACGGAACGCTACGCGGCTTAGGCGCAGCGCCCCGCGGCGGCGGAGCTCAGCCAGAAAGTCCTGTGGCGTCAGCATATGCGGCACCATGATACCCGGTGGGGGCCGAGAGTTGCAGCTACTACATACCGTACCAGGGGTTCGAGAGCCACCCAACATGTCGTGCCGCACGGTGACGCACCTATTGCGCCCGGCGTCGTGACACTGCTAGATAACACCGTCCGTACTCGCTGAAACGCGTGGACCCACGCAGCGCTCGGAGGGATTCCCGTGGCGACAAAGAAGAAGACCGCAGCGAAGAAGAAATCGGCTGCCAAGAAGAAGAAGGCCGCGCCGAAGAAGAAGGTCGCTGCCAAGAAGAAGGCCGCCCCGAAGCGGAAGGCCGCCAAGAAGAAAGCCGCCCCGAAGAAGAAGGCCGCTGCCAAGAAGAAGGCGGCCAAGAAGAAGAGGGCCGCCAAGAAGCCAGCCACCAGAAAGGCCGCCGGCGCCAAGAAGAGGCCCTCTCGCAAGAGCGCCCCGAGGAAGAAGGCCGCCGCCAAGAAGAAGAAGGCTGCCCCGAAGAAGAAGGCCGCCAAGAA
>JASFUR010000048.1:0-12364 GCA_050050215.1 Gemmatimonadota bacterium | reverse complement strand
TCATCGGTCGAATGCTCCAAAGGCGAAGTCGAGCGCGGCCGCCGCCACGGCCTCGTCGCGCTGCGCTGAGAGAAGAGAGAGTCGGGTGGCCGTCGTCGCGGCCTGTACATCGAGGAGCTCCGTGATCGGAGCGGTCCCGGTCCGGTAGCGGAGCCGGGCCTGGTCGAGCGCTTCCTGGGCTTCCTGCCACGCCGAGGTGGCGACCGAGACCCGTTCGGTCGCGGCCCTCAGCATGCGCTGCGCTTGCAGCACCTCGAGCGAGGCGGTGCGCTCGGCGTCATCCAGCCGGGCGGCAGCCTCGTCGCGCTCCGCCTCGGCCTTCCGCACCGATCCCACGCCCGAGAGCGCCGGGAACGGGTTCCAGCTCAGGCCGATGCCGATCGTCCAGTCGCCGCTCCCCGAGCCCCAGGGGGTCGACTGGGAGTGCCGGGCCATTGACCCGAAAGCCGCCAGGGTAGGGAAGTGGCTCGCCCACGCGCTGCGCACCCCAAGCGAGGAAGCCTCGACTCCGAGCCTCCGGGCGCGCAGGTCCGCGCGCCTGCTCAGATCACAGGCCTCCGCATCGGCGGCGCAGGTCGAGCCAGGAGCGTCGAGCAGGGAGTCCACGAGAATCAACCGGGTGTCTTCAGGCAGGGCGAGCATGGCCCGCAGGGCCGAGCGCGCGTTCTCCGCCTGGGCGGCCGCCGCCAGCCGACGTGTCTCCACTTCGGCCGCTCCGATGCGGGCGAGGCGCGCGTCCAGGCCCGTGACAAGGCCCTGTTCCCGCATCGCTTCGGCCTGGTCGGCGTGCGCGTTCGCGGACGCGAGCGCCTCGTCGAGCGCGCCCAGAGACGCCGCGGCGAGCTGCGCGTCCCAGTAGGCCTGGGTCACGAAGTACTCGGTCGCGCCTGCCGCACGCTGCGCGCCCGCCGTGCTCGCCTCCGCGCCCCTCTTGGCCGCCTGGTATCCGAAGATCCCCTCTGGAGCCAGGATCGGGAGCTGAACCGTTCCGGTGGACGAGAAGCCGTCGTAGGCGGACGGGCTGTTGAGCGCATCCAGCGCCAGATCCTGCTGGGCGAACTCCGCCTGCCTGAGCTTCAGCCCGAACACCGCGACCGGGTCGGTCGTCCGCATGCCCGTGACCCCGAAGCTGATGTCGGGAAGGAACGCCCGGCTCGCCTCGAGAGGCGCCTGAGCCTGGGCCCTCGCGGCCGCCCGCTGGGCGACCAGCGCGGGGTTGTCCTGATGGGCACGCTCGACCGCCTCGGCCAGCGACAGGCTCATCGTATCCTGCTGGGGCAGGGCGGCGAGGCCGAGCGTGAGGGTCAACGCGAATATCATGATGATGGACCTGCCGGATCAGAGGTCACAGGTGCGGATGCACCGGAGGATGTGCTCGACCTTCGGTTCCACGAGCGAGTAGATCACGTGTTGCCCGTCCCGGGTCGAATCGACGATCCCGGCCGCCCGCAGACGCGCCAGGTGCTGGGAAGCGATCGGCTGCGAGAGCCCGACTTTCTCCTGGATCTCGGACACGGAAGCGTCCCGCACCTCCAGGACCTCCACGATCTTCAGGCGGTCCGGGTGGCCCAGGACGCGGATCGTGTCGGCGGCTCGAGTCAGCAGCTCGGGGTCGATCCCCCTCAACAGGGGTTGGTTGGGCTGTTTGGTCGTCATGGAAAGATAGAGTAATAGATATATAGCGATATAGCAATACTAAGCCGGGGTGGCCTTGTCCCCGGACCCTCCGTGCCGGCAGAATTCCGGGTCCGTCGCGAACTCAGACCGAAGTGCTCGGGGGTGGGCCGTGGAGCCGAAACATGCCGCTGGAGCCGTCGCGCTCGTCCTGGCCCTCGCGGGCTGCGTGAGCGTTTCCTACGTACCCACGGCCGCGACCGCGCCTGCTCCCAAGCCAAGGGACTGCCAGATCGAGGTCTTCAGCGCCGGCCCGCCGCAGCGCGCGTACGAGGAGATCGGGATCCTGGAGGGGGAGGGCAGCTTCTGGAGCGCGGACCTGGAGGACCTGCTTCCCAAGCTCAGGGAGGAAGCATGCCTCGCAGGTGGCGATGCCATCGTACTCCTGTCGGCTCAGAGGGTACGCGGCGGCGACGACGACATCGACGAGGAGTTGCACGCCTTCGCGACCGTGATCCGCTGGACGCCCTGAGGTCGGGCGACCCGTTGGAGTTGTCGGTTCGGCAAGCGGTCCCCGACGACGTGGACCTGGTTCGTGAGATCCTGCGGGAGGCAGCGGGCTGGCTTCGAGCATCGGGTCGGGAGTTGTGGCGCGAAGACGAGTTGACCTCGTCTCGAGTGGCGGCCCACGTCCGATCCGGATCGGTGTTCGTGGCCACCTGCGACGGGGATCCTGCTGCCACAGTCAGGCTGCAATTGAGCGACGACCTGTTCTGGCCGGACGTGCCCGCGGAGGAAGCGGTATACATCCATCGGCTGGCGGTGAGGCGGCGATACGCGGGTGGAAGACTCTCGACTGCTCTGCTCCGATGGTCGGTGGATCGCGCCGAGAGGCTGGGCCGGAGGTTCGTGCGCCTGGACTGCGAGCATTCCCGTACCAAGCTGCGTCGGGTCTACGAGCGGTTCGGCTTCCGCTGGCACAGCGACCGACGGGTTGGACCGTTCTTCGCCGCGCGCTACGAGTACGCGGTGGGCGAGAATCACGCGTGACGACCCGGACGGAGGCCCCCGCGTGACAGACCGCACTCCCCCACCATCCCCCGATGACTTCGCGTTCTTCCACGACCTCCGGGTGCGGTGGGCCGAGGTGGATCCCCAGGGGATCGTGTTCAACGCGAACTACCTGGTCTACGCCGATACGGCGTTCACGGAGTATATGCGCGCACTCGGGTTCCCCTACCCGGACCTGTTCGCGTCCTTCGGGACGGACCTGTTCGTGGTGAACGCCTCGCTCGATTACCGGGCATCCGCGCGCTTCGACGACGAGCTGAAGATCGGCGTGCGGGTCGACCGGTTCGGCCGGTCGAGCATGCGCATGGCGATGGGCATCTTCCGGGACGAGGAGCCATTGGTGGACATCGCGTTGACCTACGTGAACGCGAACCTGGACGACTCGACTCCGGCCCCGGTGCCCCAGCCTTTCGTAGATCGTGTCCTGACCTTCGAGCGAACACCGCCGACGCGGAACTAGACCCTTCGGAGGCCGCCGCCTTGCCAGCAGATAGCCCACGCCCTCGCGACGGAGGTTCGCCGGGTGCGTGAGACGGATCCGGATTGGATGTCGACGGCTCCTTCGGATCGCGCGACCCGTCGCGGGCACCTGTGGTTCGTTGCGGTGTGCTTCGGGGCGGCAGGAGGCGCCTTGGCGATCGAGCTGTCCGGCAGCCGAGCATTCCGACCCTACTTCGGGACGCTCAGTCCCGTGGCGGTGACCGCAGCGGCAGGCGGCCTCGGCGCTTTGGCGCTCGTCTACCTCCGCACCCAAGGATGGTCATTCGCCCGGGCCGTCAGTGCCCGCGGTCTCTCGAAGGCTGTGGCGCTGGCGGCGGCTCTGGCGATCCCGGTCATCGCCATCGACCTCTTCGGGGCCTTCCCCCGGGACCTCAACGTGCCGGCGCCCCAGTCGCTCCTCTTCTATCCGGCCATCGCGCTGGTAGCGGAGTGCGTCTTCCACGCCGTTCCTGTGGCTCTGCTCTGGCTCCTGTTCCAGCCGCTCTCACGGCGCATGGAGCGGCCCGGTGTCCTCTGGGGTGGCGTGGTGCTGGCCGCGTTCATCGAGCCGGTCTTGCAGGCCGTCTGGGCCGCGCCCGATTCGCCGGGCTGGGCGACGGCCTACGTCTCGGTACACGTGCTCATCATCAACCTGATGCTGTTGTACTTCTTCCGCCGCTTCGGCTTTCTGGCCGCCTACGGTGTTCGCACCCTCTACTACCTGGTGTGGCACGTGGCGTGGGGAGCGCTGAGGCTTCCCATGCTGTTTGGTGGCTGAGCCGCGGCCGGGTTGCGAATGCGGTGCGGGTGTCACCTCTTGGCGGCCGGAGTCCGGTCCGCTCCGTGGCGCGGGGCGATCCGTCGAAGAGGGCGTGCCGCGGCCACACCGGTGTTCGAACCACCTCGGAGAACTGCCATGAGAATGAAGATCGTACGAAGCCTTCTCCCGTTGGCCGTGCTCTGCGCGGCATCGGCCTGCGCCACCGCCAGCGTATCCTACAGCGAAGTCACGCCCGGGACGCAGCCGGTGTTCGCCGAGTCCTCCAAGCTCAACTTCCTCGGGCTCACGCCGACGTCGGTGGAGCGCCTCGCCGAGCTGCGTGACGCCCTCGACGATCAGTGTGGGGACCGCGGCGTCACCGGGATCGTGGCCAAGACGTCGACGATCTACGTCATCATCGGCTACGTGGAGAAGACCGAGCTGATGGGATACTGCAGCGGATCGTAGCGATGAGCGAAGGACGAGTCGTCGTCATCACGGGCGCGAGCGCCGGCATCGGTGCGTCCACCAGCGAGCTTCTCTCCAGCTCGGGAATGCGGGTCGTGCTGACCGCCCGCCGAGGGGAGCTGCTCGATGAGGTCGCGGGTCGGTGTGAGGGACCGACGCTCACGGTCCCGGCGGACTCCTCGGTCCGCGAGGAGGTGAAGGGTGTCGTCGACGCGGCGCTCGCCGAGTTCGGCCAGATCGACGTCTGGGTCAACAACGCGGGCCGGGGCATCACGCGTGCGCCCTCGGAGCTGACCGCGGAGGACGTGGCCACGATCATGGACGCGAACGTGATGACGGCGCTGTACGGGATGCAGGAGGTGCTGCCGCACTTCAAGTCGCGGGGCACGGGGCAGGTGGTCAACGTCTCATCGTTCCTCGGGCGCATTCCGTTCGCGACGCAGCGCTCGGCGTACGTCGGCGCCAAGCACTTCCTCAACGCGATCACCGCGACGTTCCGGGCCGAGGTCCAGGAGACGCATCCCGACATCTGCGTCTCGCTGGTCTCACCGGGCGTGGTCTACACGGACTTCGGCCTGGTCGCGCTCCACGGCGGGGTCGACTCTCGAGAGCGTCCGAACGGGCAGACGGCCGAGGAGGTCGCCCACGTCATCGCCGAGGTGATCGAGAACCGGCGCACCGACGTGTACACACGACCCGGGACGCACGAGCGTGTGGTCGAGTACTACGACTCGATCGGGTCGGATCCGTGATCCGACGGCGACCATGATCCTCGAGACCGCGATCCTCGACGTCCGTACCGGGCAGGGCCCGGACTTCGAAGCCGCCTTCCGCCGGGCCGAGCCGATCATCTCCGGCATGGACGGCTACCTGCGCCACGAGATCCGGCGGTGCATCGAGACCCCGAATCGGTACCTCCTGCTCGTGTGGTGGAAGGACCTCGAGAGCCACACCGTCGGTTTCCGCGGCTCGCCGGAATACCAGAAGTGGCGGGAGCTGCTGCATCACTTCTACGAGCCGTTCCCGACGGTGGAGCATTACGAGGGTCTTGAGGAGGGGGGCGGGTAGCGGGGGAGAGACGTGGCCGGCAGAGTGACGCGTAGCCGTGCGCGCCATTGCGGCATAGACTGCGCGGATGCACACACGATTCCACCTTTTCCTGACGACGTCTCTCGCGGTCGTCGCATGCTCCAACGCCGTTCCCGGAGAGAGCGTGTCATCGGTTGAGGTGTCCGTCGATTCGGCGGGCCCGTTTCCCGTCGTGCACAACGCCGGCCAGCCCCCGCAGTGGTCCATCGAGCGGATCGGCTCGGTCGGCAGTGTGGGCTCGATGGCGGAGGCGGCACCCGACGAGTTCGGTCGCGTTTCGAGCGTGACCACCGGCCCCGACTCCACCGTGTGGGTGGCGGACCGGTACGCCAGCCTCATCAAGGCCTTCCGGCCCGACGGGTCACTACGGCTGCAGATCGGTGGGGAGGGGCAGGGTCCGGGTGAGTTCAGCTCGGTCACCTCGCTGGCGTGGGTGGGACGACGATTGCTGGCACTGGACCTGGGGAACGGCCGGGTCGCGGAGTTGGCTCCCGACGGTACATGGCTCGGCAGCCGACCGGCTCCGGGAAGCATCTCGGGCTCGTCCGCGACCCTGCGCTTCTATCCCGCTTCCGACACGACGGTGATCCAATGGAGCATCGCGAGCGCAGACGGGCAGATGCGCCGAATGTGGGTGCTCCAGGGAGTCGACGGGCCGCTCGGAAGCTGGCCCCAGCCGAAAGCGGAGCAGGCCGAGACGGTGCTCCTGTGCAACCGTTCGGACGGCAGCATCCATTTCTTCGACATCCCGTTCGCGGGACAGGTGCTGAGGCATCCACTTCAGGACGGCTCGGGGTACCGGGCGTGGACCGCCGAGTACCGATTCGTCCTGGTGGACGCCGATGGGGACACCGCCCGCGTCGTCGAGCGAAGCTGGCCATCGCTCCCGGTCACGGACGCGATGTGGGCGGAGGGCACGGCGGAATTCGAAGCGTTCCGCGCCGACGCGCCCGACGCGGACTGCTCGCCCGGTTCGATGGAACGGCCAGCGGAGCGTACACCGATCGAGAATCTCCTCATGGACGACGAAGGCAGGGTCTGGATCGAGGCCGCGCGGGCGACGGACACGGTCTGGGAGGTCTTCGACGCCCGGGGGCGCCTCCTGGCCTCCGTGCCCGGCTTCGACTACGACAAGTCGGTCGCCCCGTCCATTCGCGGGGGCCTCATGGCGTGGGTGCGGACCGACTCGCTCGACGTCCAGTACGTGGAGTGGGGCCGTTTGGTGGAGTCCGCGACGCCAACCCTTCCTTCCAAGAACGGATTGACCGGGTGATGCGAATGGCGCCCCATCCCCCCATCGCACTCAGGCTCGCGACCGCCGCCGACGCGCCAGCCGTACGCGATATCTACGCCCCGAGCGTGCGCGACACGGCGATCTCGTTCGAGTATGACGTGCCGACGGTCGAGGAGATGGGTCGCCGGATGGAGGCCGTGCGCTCGGCCGGCTATCCGTGGCTCGTCGCGAAGACGGCCGGCCAGGTGAGCGGCTACGCCTACGCCAGCGCGTTCCGGGACCGGAAGGCCTACGACTGGACCACGGAGGTCTCGGTCTACGTCCACGCCGACCACGCCCGCCGGGGCATCGGCCGCACGATCTACGGCACGCTCCTCCGGGTGCTCGAGCTGCAGGGCTTCAGGAGCGCGTACGGCGTCGCAACCGCGCCGAACCCGGCGAGCGAAGCGCTTCATGGCGCGCTGGGGTTCGAGCGGGTCGGCTACTTCCCCCGGGTCGGGTTCAAGTTCGACGTCTGGCACGACGTCATCTGCTGGCACATCGGACTGGGGTCCGAGGGCGGGTCACCCGGTGAGATCCGACCCGTGGCCGAGGTGCTGGAGGCCGCGGGGGTCGCGCCTTCCTGAGCCGCGTCCGTCGGCCCATCTTGTCCCATCCACTCACACGGGAGAGGGCCGATGGCGCGGGTGCTGGTGATCGACGACGACGAGGACTTCCGCACATTGATCAGGGCCATGCTCAACCGTGTCGGCCATCACGTCGAGGAGGCCTCGGACGGCGCCGAGGGGCTGCGCGCGTTCGGGAAGAACCCGCCCGACATCGTCCTCACCGACATCAGCATGCCGGGCATCGACGGCCACGAGGTGATCAACGCCCTGAAGGCCGCCAACAAGTCGGTGCCGGTCATCGCGATCTCCGGCGGCAGCTCCGTCCCGAAGGACGAGCTGCTCCTCAAGGCATCCCAGCTCGGCGCGGCCGAGATCATCATGAAGCCTTTCGAGTTCGAGCAGCTCGCCGGAGCGGTGAGCCGCGCGCTCGGCCGCTGACGTTCGCTCAGGCGCCCACGAGCACCGAATCCCCGAATTCATGGGAACGGTAGCCCTCTTCGTCGAGGGCCCGACTCATGGTGGTCAAGACCTCGTGGTCGGCGAACGCGCGCAGGAGCTCGTAGTGGCTCTCGCCCGCCTCGTGCGTGCCGCTCACGATCGCGTCGACCACGCGCAGGCGCGTGCCCGGGCCGATGCGCTGGGTCGCCAGCCCGTCGCCGGGTCGCATGCCGCCGGGTTCTCCCGCCGCGTGCTCGAGCGCCCGCGTGACCGTTGTGCCGAGCGCGATTACGCGGCCCCCGAGGGCCATGGTCGAGCCCACGGCGTCGACGGTAGGGCTCGGAATGCGGTAGGCCTCGTCCAGGGGCAGGCGGGCGTCCAACCCCCGGTCCCCCGTCGAGGAGATCCCCGCCGCGTGGGTCAGCGTGGCGAACGAGACGCCCCGCTCGCGGAGCCCGTCGAGGAACGCCCAGTCGAGGACGAAGCCGGCCGAGGGCGGCTCGAAGGCGGCGGGCAGTCCCGCGACCCGCGTCCACACGTCCCATATGCGGAGCGGCTCCGGGACGTGTGCGTACTGGATCGGCCTTCCGTGGCGCGCGATCCCGCCCCAGACACGGTCCGGTGTTCCGTCGAACGCGATGGTGACCAGCCGCGGATGGCCGAGCACCGAGGTCACGGTCGCGCGCAACGGGCCCAGGACGAGCGCGTCGCCGGGGACGAGGGGGGGCGGGGAAGGGCGCTCCTCGGTGCGAGTGCGGTAGTCGCCTGCTCCGAAGGCCACGGCCGTGAAGGCGTAGACATCCGAAGGTGCGAGCGTCCGCCGCCCCGCCAGACGGATCTCGACGGGCTCGCCGGACGCGGCGTGCATGCCGGTGAGGCTCGCCGGGATCGTCGCGGCGTCGTTCGCCACGAGGAGGTCGCCGGGCCGCAGATGGCGGATCAGATCGGCCCGGGAGGCGTGCACGAGTCGCCCACCTCCGCACACGACGAGCAAGCGCGCGTCCGGGGGGCGCTGGATCGGCCGGGTGGCGGGCCTCACGCCGGCACCGCATCGGTCACGTGGCTCTCGATCAGCTCGAGGATCTCCCGCGCGGAGTCGGCCGGTCGCTTCAGCGTCGCGGGATCGGCGTCGGGTATGGCCGCGGCATGCATGGGCGTGTCCATGTCCCCGGGGTCGACGGCCAGCACGCGCACCCCGTGCTCTTTCAGCTCCTCGTCCCAGATGCGGCTCAGGTGGAGGAGAGCCGCCTTGCTCGCGCCGTAGGCGCCCCAGCCGGCGTAGGGCGTCAGCGCGGCGTCGCTGACGATGTTGATCACGAGCGCCGGTCTGCCCTCCCGGGCGCTGGCCGAGAGCGCGCCGAGCACGGCCTTCGTGAGGCGGAACGGTCCTACGAGGTTGGTCGCGAACGCTTCCTCCAGCTCCTCGCACTCCGTGTCGGCCAGGAGCGCGAGCGGCACGGGGCCGAGCGACGAGGCGTTGTTCACCAGGACGTCGAGCCCGCCCAGCGCGGCAGTGAGGCTCATCGCCAGCGGATGGGTGTCGGCCTTGCTCGAGACGTCGCCGACGAAGCCGTGCGTGCCGGAGTTGTCGGCGGCCACCTCCTCGACCCGCCGGGGCGTTCGTGCCGCGAACGCCACCTCGGCGCCCCGTTCGCCGAGCGCCCGAACCAGGGCGAGGCCCAGCCCCGACGTCCCACCGGTGATGGCCACCTTCAAGCCCTGAATGGAGTCGTCGCCTGTCATGGTCCCCTCCGTCCGTTTCGATGATCGATTGCTCCATGCTACAAGTTCAAGTAAGCTTGAAGTCAAGGCTTCACGAGATGAGAGGCACTGGATGGCAGACATGATCACCATCGGGGAAGTGGCCAGGCGGAGCGGCGTGGCGGCTTCGGCACTGCGCTACTACGAGGAGCGCGGGCTCATCGCCTCCGAGCGGGAGGGCTCCGGGCACCGCCGGTACCGGCGCGCGGTTCTTCGCCGCATCGCCTTTATCGTCTTCGCCCAGCGCGTCGGGCTCACGCTGGAGGAGATCGGCCGGGAGCTCGCGAAGCTACCGGCGGACAAGGTGCCGGTCGGTCGGGACTGGGCGAAGCTCTCCGAGACGTGGCGTACACGCATAGACAACCGCATGGCCGAGCTCGAGCGTCTCAAGAACGGGCTCACCGAATGCATCGGCTGCGGCTGCCTCTCCCTGGATCGCTGCAGCCTGTCGAATCCGCAGGACCGTGTGGCCCGGAAGGGCCCGGGCCCCCGGTACTGGATCGGGGACGGGTGACCCGAGACTGAGAGGTGCCCATGGTCTCCGACGACCTCACTGCCTTCGCCACCATCTCGATGGGTGCGCTGGCCTCCGCGGCCGTGACGCTCGCGCTCGTTGCCGCCGACCCGGAACCGAACGAGGTCGACGGGTGCGTCTCGCTCGAGGTGTCGGCCCCGCTCGAGCGCTCGCTGACCCACTCCACCACCGATCCGAACGTCGACTTCGCAATCATCCGCTCCGCTGACGACCGACGGGAGATCCACCTGATGGTCGGCCCCGAAGGCCGGCACTCGGGCTGGGAGCCGGACGCTTCCCTCCAGCTGAGGTTGCTCCGAGAGCGCTGAGGGGTTAACCGCAAAGGGTCGCTCTACTCCCGGGACCGCAGGTGACGCGTGCGGATCGTACGCTTCAGCTTCTTTGTCGCGCTCTGTCGGTCGACCGTCGAAGGGATCCGCGAGGGGCGTGACGAGGTATTGTAGGCAGCGGTGAGCCGAGCGCTCGGCCGGCAGTGGAGGCTGGAGGCTCAGAATGCAGACGACACACCACGAGGTTGAACATGGTCCTCACGATTCTCCCTTGGCCACAGCCTTCCAGGCCCCCGGAGTTGCCCCGTACCGGTTCTTGAATGTGTGGCTGAAGTGTGAGGTGTCGGCGAAGCCGCACGCATAGCCGATCGCGGTGACGCTGAGATCGGTGTCGCGCAGCAGCCGGCTCGCCTCACCGGTGCGGATCTCCAGGACGAGGTCCGAGAACGTCCTACCGGCGTCCGAGAGACGCCGTTGGAGGGTGCGGCGCGACATGGCGAGCTCCTTGGCGACCCGGTCGAGCGGCCACGTGCGGCCGAGGTCGCGACGGACGATCCGCTCCACGGCGGCCGCGATTCCGGGACGGTCCTGGAGCTCGCTCATGCGCGCCTGATCGAGCAGCAGCTCGTCGAGGCCGGCCATGGGGCGGCGCGTGGGCTCGAAGGCCTCCCACTCGAAGTGCCAGAGATCGAAGCCGTCCCGACCGGGAACGGACCCGACCGCGTCCTCCGCGTACACCACACGGTCGGGCTCCTCGCAGCGCGGCAGGCGCAACGTCAGCCCACGCGCGCCGATCATCTCCAGCATCGCGATGTGCTGCCCGCACGAGGCCAGGTTCTCGGTCGGCTCCGCGGGCTCGGAAGTGTGGGAGAAGTGCTGCAGGACGACGCCTCCCTCCGTCGCGGCCACGATGCGGACGCCGTGCCTCGAGTGCACGAATTTCCCGAGCCGGTCCTCCTTCTGGATGAGGACCTCCGGTCGGTCCGAGTTCAGGAGCACGAAGAGCAGGGGATGCTGGACGCTCCGGAGCGCGGTCCCGGCTTCGAGGATCGGCGTGCCCCCGTGACGCTCGAAGACCTCGGCCAGCAGCGAACGGTACGGCTCGAGCGGGATCGCCTCGTCGGACTCGTCGAGCCAGGAGACGTCCGCCTCGGCGACGGTCGCGGCGGCCGCGCCCCCCTGCAGCCCACGGACAATGAGTTCGGGGATGTCCTTGAGGATCTGACCGGCCAGCGGGCGACTCCCGTGTCGTGTGCATCCCTGCCGCCGCCGCGGCGGAGGTCCGGACGATCTTAGGCATCGCGCATCATCCTGGCGACCAGCCCGGGGGCGATCCGGAAGAGGACGCGCAGGATCGAGCTCTTGCCGATCCAGATCTCCTCGCGGTCCGCTGCGATACCGTCGGCCACGGCCTCGGCCACGTCTTGGGGAGCCATCTTCTTCTCGCCGCGCCCGGCCGTCATGCCGGTGTCGACGATCGGCGGGACGACCTCGATGACTCGCACGTGGGGGTGGTCGGCGAGCTGATAGCGCAGCCCCTGTGTGAAGCTGCGGAGCGCGGCCTTCGTGGCCGAGTAGACCGGCGCCGACCGCTTCGGCGCGAGCGCCAGGCCCGAGGTGACGTTGACGACCGCGGCCGCCGGTGAAGCGACGAGATCGTCCAGCAGCAGCGCCGTCAGGCTCAGGGGCGCGACCAGGTTCGTCGTGGCCTCCATCCGGGCCCAGCACTCGCGGTCCTGCTCCCGCGTCTCCGTCCAGTCGTGGTTGAGCTGCACCCCGGCGTTGTTGACGAGCATGGTCACGGGGCCGAAGTCGGAGCGTAGGCGCTCCACCAGGCTCCGCACCTGCTCGGCCGAGCCCAGGTCGGCGCGGAAATAGCGCGCTCCGGGATAGAGGTCCGCGACCCGTGTGGGCGCGAGCTCCGTGCGGCCGCTCACGGCGACCTCGGCGCCGCGGCGGGTGAGCTCCCTCGCCAGCTCGAGTCCGATGCCGCGCGTTCCTCCCGTGATCAGGATGCGCTGGGTCGCCAGGTCCATG
>JASFUR010000047.1:0-12548 GCA_050050215.1 Gemmatimonadota bacterium | reverse complement strand
GGACGTACCTCCGGGGCGCCCTCCATCGGGTAGGCGCCCCCCCGACGCCGGCCCGCATCCATCTGCGGTCCGACGGCGTCCGCATTTCGGGGGACCTCGACCTCCACAGCGAGGGCGACGGCCACCTCCGGCTTGACGGGTCGGCTCGCATCCCCGGCGTACCGGCCGAAGCGGACTCGTCCGACACGGCCCCGCTCGACATCCGGGTGGCGTCCGCGGACCTCCGCCTCAGCGCGCTCCGCCCCTTCGTCGACGCACGGACTGTCGCAGAGCTGGACGGTCGCCTCGAAGCGGACGTCACCATCGGCGGCTCCCCCTCCGAGCCGGCCCTCGACGGAACGCTCCAGCTGCAGCGCGGCCACATCCGACTCCCGGCCCTGGGCACCACATGGGACGACGTCGTCCTCACCGCACACGCTTCCGGCGCGGACCTCGTGGTGGACTCCGCCCGCGCCGGAAGCGGCTCGGGCTCCGCGTCACTCGCCGGAACGATCTCCCTCGTGGACCCCTATCCCCTCGACCTCTCCGCCCGTCTGTCGAGCTTCCAGGCCATCCGGACCGCCCCCTACCACGCCACGGTGTCGGGCCAGCTGACGGCGAGCGGAAGCCTCGGGCGCCCGGAGCTCGAGGGAGATTTCTCCGTCGAGAGCCTCGACGTCTACCTCGGTCGGCGCGTCGCGGACCGGAATCTCGAGACGGTCGAGCTCACCGCCGAGGACCTGAGCATGCTCCGTGACCGCTTCGGCTACGTCCCCGAGCGCGCCGGTCGGCGAGCGCGCCCGCTCGCCGACCGGCTGACCGCCGATCTGGTCGTGCACCTCGGGCGTGACTCCTGGCTTCGCAACCGCTCCTCGCCCGAGCTCTCCGTCCCGTTCACGGGCGACGTGGAAGCGCGCCTCCGGCCCGGAGAGGAGCCGGATCTCGAGGGCCAGGTCACGACGATCGCCGGACGCGGCTTCGTCGAGGAGTTCGGTCGCCGCTTCGATCTCGAGGAGGGCACGGTGACGTTCGACGGGCCACCTCGGAGCGCCCGGCTCGATCTGTCCGCCACGTACACGATCCCGGCCCGAGACGACCCGAACGACGCCGAGGCCACCATCGTCCTCACGATCCGGGGCACGCAGGAGAGTCTCGACCTGGAGCTGTCGTCGGATCCCCCCATGGAGAACTCCGACATCGTCTCGTACATCGCGACCGGGCGGCCCGCGGCGGGTGCGCTGTCCTTCCAGGGCTCCCAATCGGACCAGGGCGGCCTGGCCGAAGCGGGCGCGGACCTTGCCCTGGGGCAGCTGGCCGGGGTCATCGAAAGCGCCGCCGGCCAGGGGGTGGGGCTCGACGTGGTCGAGATCCGTCGCGAGGGGCTCAGGGAAGCGACGCTGGTCGCCGGCAAGTACGTCTCGCCGCGCGTGTACGTGGGCTTCGCCCAGCCGGTCACCCTCCGCGAAGGGGACGGCCTGTCCCTGGGCAACCAGGGCGAGTCCGAAGTGGAGGTCGAGATCGAGGCCCTCCGCTGGCTCCTGGTGAACCTCGAGGGCTCCAGCTCCGCGTTCCGCCTCTTCCTGAAGGGACGGTATGCGTACTGACCGCTACGCTCTCTCGACGCTCCTCGTACCGGCTCTCTGCGCCCTGCTCGGAAGTCCGGCCGCGGCCCAGGAAGGAGACTCGCACCCTCTGCTGCTCGTGGACCCGGAGGCCACGGTGGGCGCCGTGGACTTCCGCTTCCCCTCGGGATCCGCACTCGACGAGGACCGACTGCGCCAGAGCATCGCGTATCGTGGCCCCGGCAGCCTCGCGGGGCTGCGCGGCGCGCTCGACTTCCTCCCCGGCATCAGCGCGCCCGAGGCGGAAGCGTTCAGCCCTCTGACGCTGCAGCGCGACGTGGTGCGCTTGAGGCATCTGTACGAGGACGCGGGCTTCTCGGAGGTGAACGTGGACTACGACGTGTCCCTCGACACCGCCGAGGCCGTCGTCGACCTCACGTTCGTAGTCGACCAGGGCGAGGCTCTGAGGATCGACACGGTGGTCGTGGCCCTCACCGCGCAGGCCGACGGGAAGGGCCCTGCTTCCGTCTCGGAGCTCCCGGCCGGGATACGTCCCGAGTGGGACGTTCACCTCGCCCGGCTCGAGGACAGTCGCGGCAACCGGTATGCGCAACAGGAGCGCGCGCGGCTCGAGACGCTCACGACCGACTGGTTCCTCGAGCGCGGGTATCCCTGGGTGCGCGCGCAGGTCGCTCGAGCGGATACCACCGGGCGCGAGGTCGACGTGCACCTGTCGGTCTCACCGGGGCCGCGGGCTCGCGTGGACACACTGGAGTTCGAGGGGCGGCAGCGACTCGACGAGCACGTGCTGGCCCGGGAGGTCCCCATCGAGCCGGGCGACTGGTACGACTCCGAGGACGTGGCCGCAGGAGAGAGCCAGCTCTACGAGATCGACCTGGTGCGCCGCGCGCTCGGCGACGCCCCCGGCGACCAACCCCACGACAGCACCGTGACACTCCAGTTCCGCATCGACGAGTCGAGGCCGAGGCTCCTGTCGGGCAGGGTAGGCTGGCGCTCCGAGGAGGGCATGGCCGGCGAGGCGCACTGGTCCCACCGCGACTTCCTCGGGGGCGCTCGCACGCTGACCACCTCGGTCACCGCGGAGACCGGATGGGGCGCGTTGGAGCCCGTGAGCGGACGCAGCGCCGGGGTCTCGGCCGTGGTGCGCCAGCCCTACGTGTGGAACCGACGCCTGTCGGCGACCATCGGTCCGTTCCTCCGCGTGCGCGACGACTTCCGCGACCGCTCCCTGCTCTTCGGGCTCGAGACGGCGCTCATCTACAACGCCGGGCCGTTCCGCACGGTCACGGCGCAGCACGAGATATCCAGGCTGGGGGTCGATGAAGGCTTCCAGCTCATCCCGATCCGCGAGCTCGTCCAGAGCGGCCCCCGTCCTTTCGACCCGACGTACCTGAAGAGCGTCTTCAAGATCTCGGGCTCCTACGGGCGGCTCGACGACCGGCTCGATCCGCGCTCGGGTTGGCTGGTCGAGCCGAGCGTCGAGGTATCGGGTCCCCCCGGCGTCAGCGACATCGAGTTCTTCCGCACCGCGGTCCGTGCGATGGCGGCGATCCCGCTCGGCCGAGACTTCGGGCTTTATCTGCGGGGAAGCGCCGGACGACTCTTCCCGTTCGGCGAGAGCGATCCCGGGGGAGCCTCACCGACGCGGGCCGTCATCGGGCTCCGCAGCCTCATGTTCACGGCCGGGGGCACGTCGGACGTGAGAGGCTGGGGCACGGGCTCCCTGGGTCCCAAGGTGCCGGACGTAAAGGTAGGCAGCGGCGGAGCCGTCTCGGCCGACCGCTACCTGCCCGTCGGTGGGCTGGCGAGGCTGACCGGCAGCGTCGAGTTGGCGATGCCCTTCCCGCTCCTGCCACCGGCTCACCGTACCTTCGTCTTCTTCGATAGCGGTCGGGTCTGGAGCCCGGGCCCGGAGTTCCAGCCCGCCGATCCCGCGCTCGCCTTGGAGCCGTGGGGCCACTCGGTGGGTGGGGGGCTCCAATTCGCGACGCCCGTGGGTCCTCTCCGGCTGGCGGTCGGCTACAAGCTCGACCCCAGCCGGGTGGACCTGCTCGATCCGGGAGACGTCGCACGGGCACTCGCGAGCGGCGAGGATCTGAGCGGGCTTCCGAGCGACGACATACGTCGCTGGCATCTCCATCTGGCCATCGGACGGGGACTCTAGAAGCCGGCCCTTACCCACCTCCGCCTCCGGGGGCGAACCCCCGGAGAGGCGAAGACGGCGGCGGAGTCAGTCGCTCGTCGATGCCCCGTTCACCAGGAACGTGACCTTCATGTTCACGCGGTGGGACCGAGCGTCGCCGGAGCCGATGAGGACCTCGTGGTCCTTGACCCAGGCGCTGCGGATGTTGTCGACCGTCCGCGAGGCTTCCTCGATGCCTTGGAGCACCGCGTCCTCATAGCCTTTCTGCGATTCCGATGTGATCTCGATGATCTTGGCTGTCGCCATGGTGTGTTCTCCTCGATGATTTCGAGTGATCGGCGCGTCGCCTCGTGCGTCCGCGCTCAGGGTGGGCCGTGCGGCCCATCGTGTATTTGCGACTTCCATGCCGGCGGGGGCTCGGTGGCCTTGCTCGGCACGATGGCCAGCAGCCCGAGCGTGAGTCCGGTCAGCATCGCATTCTGTGCGGCGGCGGGCCCCGGGCGGGGGAAGCGCAGCCATCCCCAGCCGATGAGCCCGGCCGCAATCGCCAGGACCGCGAAGTGGAGCGGCGGACGCCACCTCGCCGCGAGCTCGATCAGCAGGACCAGGAGTCCGGCCGCAATGAGGACCGCGGTCGCCTCGAGCATCCGGGCCGGCACGAGCGCGTAGGAGCTCAGAACGAGCCAGACGCCCAGCACCGACTCCAGCACCCGCGGCCACATGCTAGCGCCCCCCCGTCATCTAGCGCCCCCCGTCATGGCGTAGGCCGCTCGGATCGCGGCCTCGGACGGGCGGCCCCAGAACGTCCGCCACATCGGACCCGGGCGCGGGTCTCGACGCCAGACCTCGCGCAGGTACTTGATGCAGGACCAGACCTCGTCGTAGGCGAGCACGACGAGCAGGAGCGAGATCACGGCGGTCAGCAGACAGGGGGAGCACCATGCGCCCACGGACACCCCTTGGAGCACCACCAGCACCGCGCTCACGATCCCCAGGGGAATGACGTCCACGCCGAAGAGGAGCACGAGCCACGGCCGGAACTGCCAACGTCGCGTCGAGCCCGCGAACGCGAGCACGGCCTCGGTCAGATAGGCCCAACCTCCGAGCACCGCATCCGGCAGCCCGATCACTCGCTGCATGACCCGAGACTCCTCGGACGTCAGCACGGTCTGGGCGCCGCCACCGAAGAAGGGATCCCACACGGAATCGATCCAGCCCCACTGGAACGCACCCATGTAGAACGCCACGGCGGCCGCGACCAGTCCGAGCGCGGCGATCCTGAGCCGCTGCGGCATCGACGAGGGATTGTAGTCGAACGGGGGAGCGCTCCCGCGCGGATCCAGCGCCGCCTGGGTGGTCGTCATGAGCCGACGGACTCCGCGAGCTCAACTTCGGGCTCCATGAGGCCGTTCGCCCTCTTCCAGGCGACCGGGTACTCCTCGAGCATGTCCGTCATCTTCGGGAGCACGTCCTCGAGCCGGCGCTCCGGCTCCCATCCTAGCTCCCGCCGTGCCCGCCCGATATCGAGCGCATAGTGATCGTCCGCCAGCTCGATCATGTACGGCTTGATGAAGGAGCCCTCGGAGATGCGCTCCTCGATCCATGCTGCCGCTTTCGCGAGCGAGGCGGGCACGCGGACGGTCGGCCATTCCTCGCCCCAGAGGAGCTCGCCGATCCGGTCCTGCAGCTCGGCATAGCCCATCGGATCGGGCTCTCCGATCAGGATGGGGCCGTCCCGCACCTCGTTGCGTCGATCGATGGTCAGGGCCAACGCCTCGACCGCGTCGTCGAGATGCACGAGGGATTGACCCGCGTCGGTGTCTCCGGGGAAGAAGAAGCTCTCGAAGTCCTGTTCGTGGATCCGTTCGATCTGATGGACCAGCGTCGGCTGCTTCCCGAAGTCGGTATAGACACCAGCGATCCGCAAGAGCGTGTACGGGATGCGGGGCGTGTGCTCGGTGATGACCTTCTCGGTCTCGACCTTCGACTGGGGATAGGCCCACTTGGCGTCGATGGGCGAGCCCTCGTCGATGCGCTCACCGGGCTTGACCGGTGCATGCACCAGCATGGTGCTCGTGAATACGAAGCGGTCGACGTCGAAGGTCTCTAGCGTGTCCAAGAGCCTGCGGGTCCCTTCGACCGTCACCTTCTCGTAGAGCGGGCTGTCCCCACCGCTGAAATCGTAGTATGCGGCGAGATGGACGACTGCGGCCAAGGCGTCTCCGTGCTCGTCGCGAATGGCTTCCAGCGCCTCTCTCGTGCTCATGTTCGACGTCACGTCCAGGTAGTGGACCGAGTCGAGGGGCGAGTCGGACGGGGGCTCCTGGACATCAACTCCCACGAGCGTGTAGTCGCCCGCGAGTCGTTTGGCCAGAGATCGTCCCAGCATTCCACTGGCGCCGGTAATCAACGCGGTCGGCTTGGTCATCGTCGGTTCTCCTCCTGCCTGGGGCGAAGCGTGTCTCGTCCCTTTCTGGTGCAGGGGCCATGCCCCGCGTCCGGGGGGGCAGCCGAGAGGCCTTCTCGCGACCGGGGAACGCGTTCTGGAGCGCACCGACCATTCATTCCCGGGAAATCTGCAAGGCGCCGAGCCCCCTCGACGGGCCTCCGAGGTCATCCCCGAGCGGCAACCCGCATCGGAACGAGGCTTGCACCTCTTGAAGGAGCAAAGACCGACAATCCAGCTGAACAGGAGGACCATATGCCGAACTTCGACCGCAACCTGAATGACCATTCCGTAGCCATCCTGGCCACGAACGGATTCGAGGAATCCGAGCTCGTCGAGCCGCTGGATGCGCTCCGTGAAGCCGGCGCCGAGACCACGATCGTCTCGCTGTCGGACACGTCCGAGAAGATCAAGGGCTGGTCCGCCGGGAACTGGGGCGAATACGTCGAAGTCGATGCGACCGTCGAGAACGCCTCCCCGGACGACTTCGACTCCCTGGTGCTGCCGGGAGGCGTCATGAATCCGGACCGGCTCCGAATGGACTCCGACGCCGTCGCCTTCGTGCGCGGCTTCTTCGAGGAAGGCAAGCCCGTCGCGGCCATTTGCCATGGTCCGTGGATGATCGTGGAGGCCGACGCGGCTTCCGGCCGAACAATGACGTCCTATCCGTCGATCCGGACCGACGTCGAGAACGCCGGGGCCGACTGGGTCGATCGAGAAGTCGTCGTCGACCAGGGCCTCGTGACGAGCCGCAGCCCGGAGGACATGGAGGCGTTCGTGGCCAAGGTGCTCGAAGAGACGGCCGAGGGTGTCCACGCCGGTCAGCACGCCTGACCCGCGCGAGCGACCTCACCGCATCACGAGAACCGAAGACACGAGGAGGAACACCGATGACCCGACATGATTGGATCGAAGGTGCGAAGCACAAGCTCGACGAATGGGACAAAAGCCTCACGGAGCTGGAGCGGAAGGGTTCTTCCGTGAAGGCCGAGGCCGAGGACCGCTATGAGCGAATGCTCGACGACGCACGCAAGCGCGTCACGAGCGCGAAGAGCCGGGTCGAGAGGGCGCAGGACGTCTCCACGGACGCCTGGGACGACGTCAAGGACGAGCTCCAGGACGCCTGGAAGGAAGACAAGGAGGCGGTCAACGAGGCTCTCGCCGAGCTGAGGAGCTGACCCCCACCCGACTCCAGGGCCTCGAGGCCGGGCCGCGCGCTACTCGCGCTGCGGCCCGGCCTCTTTTTCGGGCTCCTCCCCGTCGACGCGTTACACCGACGGAGGCAGTGGCAGGAGCATCGAGACCCGTCTCCGATACTTCCGGTACGTCTCCCCGTGGATCCGGACCAGGTCGCGCTCCTCGAGCTGGATGGCCACCAGCATATACGCCAGGGTCGCGATCGCGAAGACGAGGTGCCCGCCCGTCATGCGGGGGGTGGCCCAGAAGGCGATCGTGAAGCCCAGGTAGATGGGGTGCCGCGCGTATCGGTAGAACCCCTTCGCGGAGAACTCGAGACCGGTGTAGGGGAGGCCGCGGGCGTACAGCCAGGCCTGCCGCAGCCCGAAGAGGTCCCAGTGGCTGATGAGCCAGGTGCTGATGAACACGATGGCCCATCCGACCACTTCCAGCGCGATCAGAGCCGTGCGCCCGGCGCCGCTCACCTCCCAGATCACCCCGCCGATCGGACGCCACTGCCAGAAGAGCAGGAGCAGGGCCGCGCTCGCGAACAGAACGTAGGTGCTCCGCTCGATCGGCCTGGGCACGAACCGGGTCCACCACTCCTTGAAGCCCTTCCGGGCCATGACGCTGTGCTGCAGCGCGAAGACCGTCAGAAGACCCGCGTCGACGAGCAGCGCGGACCAGAAGCCCGTGGTGGCCGGCCCGTCCAACGTCGTGGGGACGACGAACCCGCCGACGAAGCCTACCGCGTAGAGGAAGGTCACGAAGAAGACCAGGTAGCAGAGGATCGCATAGGTCATGGCAAGTGCGCGTTTCATCTCAATCCTCCTCGGTGTTGATTGTGTATGGGTGCATACCGACCGGTCGGTCTGGCCGGACGGGAAAAAAAGACCGTTGCCCCGGGTGCCGTCGAAGCATCGTCACCGTCACCGCGCGGGCTCCGGCTCCAGACCCACGATCCGCGCGCTGATGTTGTTGCGGAACCTTCTGACGCCGTCCGCGATCCGCTGGGGGTCGTCATGGGCCCTGGCCAGCACGATCCATCCCTCCAGCATCGCCAACATCTCCACGGCGAGCGCGCTCCCCTCGTCCTCGTCACCCACGGCGCTCACGAAGAGCGGCGCCATCCTGGCGGCCATCGAGTCGAACAGCTCGCCGACTCGAGCGTGGATCAAGGGGCTCGACTCCCAGAGCTCCGCGGCGAACGCGCCCATCAGACAGCCGTGCCGCCAAAGGTCGGGGGCGATCGCCTCCAGGTGGTCGAAGAACCCCCGCAGGCGCTCCAGCGGATCCGGAATGGTCGCGAAGTCGCCGCTCTCGACCGTGGCCACGCCGCGCTCGTAGTAGTCCTCGAGGACCGCGAGCCCGAACTCCTCCTTACCCCGGAAGAAGTGGTAGAAGCTTCCCTTGCTCACGCCGACCGTCTTGCACAGGTCGTCGATGGACGTGGCGGAGTAGCCGCGAGCGAGCATCAGCTCGCACCCCGCTTCGATCAGCCTGCTGCGTGTGTCGGTCTCGATCATACCCGACACTATACCGACCGGTCGGTTGGTGTCAAGTTGCGCTACCACACCTAGGAGGCCACGCCGCTTCGTTGGAGCGCGTCCATCGTCTTTCTGGCCACGTCGATCATGTCGATGGATCGGTCGACGTCCGTGTCGACCCCCGGCGACAGCACCTGGAGGCGGAGCGCGCCCGGGCCCAGCCCGGTCCGCTCCCGTCTCGGTGCCCTGCCCACCTCCACGCTTACATTGGGGCCCGCGATCACCGCGGCGCCCAGACCCCCGCTCATGACGGAGCGCACCCGCACGTCGGGCTTCCCCTTCACGACGAACCGTCGGGCGAATTCGCGGTCTCCGGAGACGACCCTGCCCAGTGCCATCGTGGCGGAGAGCCGGTCCAAGAACGTCCGGTGTCGGACGCGCAGCCTGAATCGCTCCCGGCTCGCGAAATGGGTCACCACACGAGTGTGCACCAGCTGCACCATCCCGGCCTGCGCCATGGCCAGGTCCAGCGTGAGGGTCCACGGGCCGTGCGGCACAGTGACCGCGAATCCGCCGACCACCTTCTTACCCTCGAAGAACGTGCCACCCACCTGGGCGGCCACGGCCTCCAGCGCCTCGCGCCGCTCGGGGAGCTTGTGGGTCACGTCCGACCTCAGGTGCCCCGGTAGCGCGCCTGCAGACGCCTCATCCCGGCCAGCCAGCGGTCCCGGTCCTCCCCCCGTCGCTTCGCGTACTCGGCCACCTCGGGATGCGGGAGGATGAGGAAGCGCTCTTCAGCCAGACCCTCGATGACCGCGTCGGCGACCTGGTCCGGCTCCATCACCCCGTCGACCGTCGCGACGCTCCCCTCCCCGGACGTGAGCATCGGCGTCCGCACCGCCTGCGGGCAGAGCACCGAGACCTTGATGCCCTCGTCCCCGTGCGTGATCGCGATCCACTCGGCCAGCGCGATGGCCGCATGCTTGGTCACCGCGTAGGTGATCGATCCGATCTGGGACAGGAGTCCGGCCGCGGACGCCGTGATCATCAGATAGCCGCCACCCCGCTCGACCATGCGCGGCACGAGATGGCGCGCGACGTACACCTGCGACATGAAGTTCACGTCGAGCATGCGCTCCCACGTGTTCTGGGGCGTCTCCACACCGCCGCGGGAGAAGATGCCCGCGTTGGAGCAGAAGAGATCGATGGGTCCCCAGTGCTCTTCCGTCCCGTCGATGAGCTCTCGCACGGACTGCTCGCTGGTCACGTCGACGACCACGGCCGCCCCCTTCTCCCCGATCTTGCCGGCCACCCGGGCCGCGCCCTCTCCATCCAGGTCGGCCACGACGACGCACCGGGCTCCCTCGGCGGCGAACCGAAGCGCGAGCGAGCGCCCGATCCCGCTCGCGCCACCGGTCACGACGACCACCTTGTCCCTGACGTCCATGGAGTCTCCCTTTCCAGTAGCTTGCGATCCCGTCAAAACATATCGGCAGAGGGGGTCGTAGGGGCGCACGACGTGATCACTCCCACCACGGACACGATGCGACTGAGCGAGCGAGCGATCTGGTGGGTCCTGGCAGCCGTCGTGACCCTGGGCTGCGGCGAGCGCGGCGCCGGCGGCGGCGAGATGACGGTGACCGACTCGGCCGGCATCACGATGGTCGCCAACGTCGATCAGGGCCTCTGGGCACCGGGGGAGGAATGGTCCCTGAACGAGGATCTCCGCATCGGTACGCTCGAGGGCGATCCCGAGTACCAGTTCGGACTCATCGGGTGGCTCACCGCTGGAGCGGACGGCTCCATCTACGTCCTGGATCAGCAGGCGCGACACATCCGGAAGTTCGACGCGTCGGGCCGTCACGTGACGACCTTCTCGCGGGCCGGGTCGGGACCGGGCGAGCTCGGCGAGGCCGCCACCTTCATCGGCCGAACCGCGGGGGACTCGCTCGTAGTCGCCGATCTCGACAATGCACGCCTCAACCTCTACTCCTCGACCGGACGGCCCCTCGTGACGGTGCCGATGGACGTCGAGGCAGGCGTGCCGGTGTCCTGGGCGAACACCGCATCCGGCGTGATCGCGCGCCAGTCCCGCCAGCTCCCGGTGGAGGGCCGACGGGCGCCGACCGACACCACGGACGCCATCATCACGCTCGCGCCGGATGCCACGGACGCGGACACGCTCATACGTGTCCCCTCGGGTGGCACGCTCAGCGTCAGCAACGACAACCCGAACGTGGAGATCTTCGCCGCCGAGCCCATCTGGGCGATCACCGACGACCTCGACGTGCTGTACGGCATGAACGACGACTACCGTATCGGCATCTACCGGGACGGGCGGCTGCGCCGCGTCTTCTCGAAGGAGTTCACTCGGCAGAGGGTCACCGACGCCGACCGGCGTGCGGTCATGGAAGGTCTGCTCGGGCTCTTCGGCGACAACGTCCCGGCGGGCGCGCTCGACCAGCTCTCGAGTCTGATCCGCTTCCACGAGACGTTCCCGGTCTTCGCGGCCATCGAGGTGGGCCCCGAGGGCTCGCTCTGGGTGCAGCGCGCGCGACGCCCATCCGACCTGGTCGCGTCGATCGAGCCCAACCTGCGCAGCGTCGAGCTCCTGCAGCGGATGGGAGGCTCGCGATGGGACGTCTTCGACCCGGAGGGCCGGTTCCTCGGTCCGGTCGAGATGCCGGACCGGTTCATCCCGCGGTACTTCTCGGGAGACTACATCTACGGCGTGTCCCGCGACGAGTACGACGTCGAGTACGTGGTGCGGCTCCGGGTCGTGCGGCCCTGATTCACTCCAGTGGGCGCGCCTCGAACGCGATCACCGTGCCGTCCTCGACACGGAAGCGGAGCGCGATCGGGTTGCAGCAGACCTCGCAGTCCTCGACGTACTCCTGCTCTCCGGACCCGGGATCGAGCAGCATCGTGATCGGCTCGCCGCAGTACGGGCACGTGAAGTCGTGCTCGATGACCTCGTGGCGCATCCCGCTCAGCGCTCGCGCAGGCTCCGCTGCAGCTCGACGACCCAGCCGGGGGTCGCCTCCAGATACTCCTTCATGCGCGCGATTCGCGCGTGGTAGTACCGGGCCATGAACCCCTGGTAGACGACCGTACCGGCGATGACCGCCCCGTACATCGTCGTGACGATCGACTGGAAGAGCTCGCTCGTACCCGCGCCCAGCACCTCGTCGAGCTCCTGGATCGAGGGGTCGGGGGCGACGCGCGAGCGGTACATCGCCCACGCGCAGTAGACGACGATGATCGCCATGAGCGCGAGCTGGTTCTTCCAGAGCAGCTCGAAGCCCCCCGGATCGTGGTCCAGAACGCGCCGGCGACCCTGCAGCTCGTTCCAGGCCACCAGGCCGAGGCCGACACCCACGAGGAACGCGGGCAGGCTGAAGAGCCCCGACAGGATCGAGACGGCGGCGAAGAAGGCGAACGTCCACCCGTTGAACGCCGCGACCTTGGCCGCGCCCGCGAACGAGCTCGCGCGCTCCTGCGCCTCGGCGAGGTCCTGCTGCTGCTCGGGCGTGAGAGGCGAGCCGTCCACGGTGGGCCCTTCCTTCGTTACGTCAGTCTCTCAGGCCGAAGGTGACCATGGTGTTGCCGGAGATCACCGAGATGTATTGCTCACCGTCGACGGTGTACGTCACGGGAGCCATCACGATCTGGCCACCGAGCGCGGCCCTCCAGATGAGGCCGCCGGTACGCGCGTCGAGCGCGACCAGGTAGCC
>JASFUR010000046.1:0-12987 GCA_050050215.1 Gemmatimonadota bacterium | reverse complement strand
GCCTCGCCCGGTCAAGAATGTTCTTGAGTCGCGCGCCTGCGTTGGGCTACGTTCACCTGGCGGCAACGGATTGGCACCCCGCTTGCATAGGAACCAAGGGCAGCGCCGACCCGTACAACCCGCGACTGATGGCACTGGCAACACCGACACCAAGCGACTCCCCCGAGAACGGCGGCTGGAAGGCCAAGCTCGCCAAGCTCTGGTATCCCCGGGAGATCCTCTTCGCCGCGGCCTTCGTAGCCGCCTTCGGCGTCGGGGGTGTATGGGGCACGTGGCGCAACCTCTGCGCCGGAGACGCCTGCCCGTCCATCGCCCAGGTCCGGATCCTCGAGCACGACCAGACCAGCAAGGTCTACGCCGCCGACGGTCGTCAGATCGACGAGTTCGGCTTCGAGCGCAGGACCCCCGTTTCGATCCACGCGCTACCACCCTATGTGGCCCAGGCCGTCGTCGCCGTCGAGGACAAGCGCTACTACGAGCACCATGGCTTCGACCCGGCCGGCATCGCGAGAGCTGCCTGGGGCGTGCTCACGTTCCGCAACCTCGGTGGCGGGAGCACGATCACGCAGCAGCTCGCCCGCAACATGTTCGACGAGATCGGCTTCGAGCGGCGTTACGTGCGGAAGCTCAAGGAAGTGCAGGTGGCGCTGGATCTGGAGCGCGCCTACACCAAAGACCAGATCCTCGAGTACTACCTGAACGAGATCTGGATGGGGCACGGCTACGGCTTCCAGAACGCCGCGCGGAGCTACCTGGGCAAGAACCTCGCGGACGTGAACGTCGCCGAGGCCGCGCTGCTCGCCGCGATCCTGAACCGGCCCGCAACGTACGACCCGTTCCGCTTCCCGGAGCGCGCCAAGACGCGCCGTGACCGCGTGCTGCGCCTCATGGCCGACCAGGGCTACCTGACCGACGAGGAGGCCGATCGCTGGCAGCACTTCCCTCTTCCCGAGAGCGAGCCGACCGGAGAGATCACGAAGGTCGCGCCGTACTTCACGGAGTGGGTGCGCCAGATCCTGGACGACCGCTTCGGGGACGAGGTCTACTCCGGGGGCATGCGCGTCTACACGACGCTCGACGTCGACATGCAGCGCGCGGCGCGGGCGGCCATGGAGGAAGGCTGGGCGGCCACCGAAGCCGACTCGGCCCACTTCAAGCATCCGCGCTACGCCGAGTTCGACACGGTCGCCGATTTCCCGCGCGAGACGCCCTACCTGCAAGGCGCCTTCGTCGCGCTCGACCCGCTCACGGGGCAGGTCAAGGCGATGATCGGCGGACGGGACTACAACCAATCGAAGTTCGACCGGGCGCGGCTGGCCGAGCGACAGGCCGGCTCCGGCTTCAAGCCCTTCGTCTACACTTCGGCGATCGCGGCGGGCATCCCCGCATCCCACATCGTCGTCGACCGGCCCTTCGTCATTCCGCAACAGGAGGGGCCCGACTGGCGCCCCGAGAACTTCGAGGGAGACTTCGTCGGACCCCTGACGATCCGTGAAGGGCTGTACACGTCGAGGAACCTCATCGCGATCCACCTCGGCTGGGACGAGGTCGGCATCGAGTCGGTCGCGCAGACGGCACGCCGCATGGGAATCACGACCAATATCCCGCGCGTGCCCTCGACGCTCATCGGCGCGGCGGGGGTGAAGCCCATCGAGATCGCCGAGGCGTACTCGGCCTTCCCGACGCTCGGCACCAAGGTCGAGCCGATCCCGATCCTCCGGGTGGAGGACGCCAACGGAAACGTGATCTGGGAGCCACAGCCCGAGCGGACCGTCGTGGTCGACAGCCTCGTCGCGCGCATCATGGTGTCGATGCTCGAGGACGTGGTGATCCGAGGCACCGGCTACAACGCGGTCCGCAACGTGGCCGGGCTCCCGCGCGAGGTGCCGGCGGCCGGCAAGACCGGCACGACCAACGACGGGCGGGACGTCTGGTTCAACGCCTTCACGCCGAACCTGCTCGCCGTCGTCTGGTTCGGCATGGACACGCCGCAGCCGATCTTCGAGCTCGGCTCGGGACGCCAGGCGACCGGCGCAGCGATCCCCGCTCCGGTCTGGGGGGGCTTCATGCGCCGCGTCTACTACGGCGTCGAGGGTGACGAGGAGAACGGCATCGAGCCCATGGAGCCGCTCCTCGAGATCCCCGAGGACTGGGCCCCGAATCCCGGGCTCACATCGAAGCTCGTGGACCGGAGGACCGGCAAGCTCGCTTCCCGCTGGTGCCCCGCCGAAGACCAGTACGTCGAGTATTACATTCCCGGCACGGAGCCGACCGAGCTCTGCGACCGGTCGAATCGTCGTTTCCAGCTTCCGCGGTTCCGCTAGCGGCGCTCTTCCCTCCCCCCGGCGCGCTCCTGCGCGCATCTTGTGGACGAACGTCAGCAAAGAGCCGTCGACGGGAGGAGAGACGATGCGTCAGCACATGACCCATGACCGGGAGCGCGAGCTGGAGGAGGTCGCCCGCGAGATCAGCGACCGCTACGGCGCGCCCGTGGTCATCGTGATGGGGGACAACGACGAGGGGAACGTGCCCCGCGTCATGACCGCCTTCGCCGACCAGGACGAGCTGTCCCTGCGGGACGTGCTGGGCATGCTCGAGAGCTCCATCCAGTACGAGAGCATCCGCCACTTCGTATTGTAGCCGCGGGACGGCGCGACCGAGCCAACTCAGTCCCTGTACGGATCTCGGGTCCGCGAGGGCGCCATGCATACGATCAGCGGCGTCAGCGTGTGGAGCACCTCGACGGTGGCGCCCTGCGCGGCGAGCACGTCGTCCAGCTTCCGGTAGACTTGCGGCGCCTCGTCGAGGTCCCCGCCCCGCAGCACCACCCCGGCGGTCGCGCGCCGCATGTCCTCGTGCGACACGCGCCCCGGCCGCACACATCTCCCCTTCCTCCACTTCCCCTTGGCCTGCATACGGCCCATGACCCGGCCCGCCCCGTGCACCGTCGAGCGGAGCGTCGGCTCGTCGGTCTCGACGCCCCGTAGGATGACCGACTTGTCGCCCATGCTGCCGCCCACCAAGCCGCGCTGGCCGGGGAACGCGGGCGTCGCTCCCTTGCGGACCACGACGAGCTCCTCGCCGGCGTGCGTCTCCCGCCACGCGAAGTTGTGGTGGTTGTGGACGAGGTCGAGCTCCCTGCCGCCCAGGATGTCCACGACCTTGCGCGCCACCCACTCCCGGCCCGCGTAGGCATACCGACCGGCGAGCGTCATGGCCTGCCAGTAGTCGTGGCCGAGCGGCGACTCGAGATCGAGGATCACCTCCCGGTTCATGTTCGGCCTCGGCCGCAGATCGCTCCATGGCACGTCCTGCGCGAGCGCCACGAAGCCGTGCGCCGTGATGAAGCCGAGGCCGCGTGAGCCGAAGTGTACCCCGACCCACACGCGGCCCCGCTCGTCGCTGAAGACGTCGACGTAGTGGTTCCCGCTCCCGACGGTGCCCAGCTGGGCCCGAGCGCGCTCCTTGAGCTTCCCGGCCACGTGGGCAGGCAGCGCCTCCCAGGCATCCGACTCGAAGAGCGGGTCGTCCACCGGCGCGTCGGCAGCGGCGTTCCGTGGCCGGTCGAGCCCGAACCCTATCGTGGAGGCGATCTCGTCGGCGAGCGGCTCGAGCCGCGGCCGGATCTCCTCCGCCGTGAGATCGGTCAGGATCGCAGCGTTGCCGCACGCGATGTCCACCCCGACGCCGATGGGGCTGACGCGGTCCCGATAGGCGGCCACGCCCCCGATCGGCATGACATAGCCGATATGGCCGTCGGCCATGAGCGCGACGTGGTCGGCGTGCTCGGCGACCTTGTCGAGCTGCGCCAGCGTCTGTTCGTCGTGTATACCGTAGACGGCCTTCACGTCGTGCCTACGCTCCCGCCTCGACCTCCCGACCGGGTGTCGGCTCGCCGTACGTGTCTCGCAGCCGGCTGATCCCCTCCTGCCGGCCGATGATGGTCAGGCGGTCGTGCTCCTCGAGCGTGGTCGAGCCGCCCGGAATGACCAGCTCCCCGGCTCTGCGGATCATCGCGACGAGCGTCCCCTCGGGGAGCGAGAGCTCTCTCAGCTGTCGCCCGATCAGGCTCTCCGTCCGGCCCGGCTGCTCCAGCCTCAACACGAGCAGGCACTCCTCCCGGATCAGCGTCTCCTTCAGGTGCTCATCGTTGTCGGCAGCGAGCCACTCGGCCATGAACCCCTCCTGGTCGATCCGGCTGGCGAGATGTGCCAGGATCCGGAGGTGCAGCCCCGGGTCGCTCTCCGGGCTCACCAGGAAGAACAGCGCGTGGATCGGCTCGGCCCCCTCCCCCGAGATCACCATCCCGTGCCGGGCGCGTACGAGCACCATGTGCGAGCGCTCGACCTCCTCGAGCCGGATGTGCGGCAGGGCCGCTCCGCGAGAGACCGGCGTCACGCCGAGCCGGGTGCCCTCCAGGAATCCGTCGGCCAGGCGGTCCGCCGTGATCGGCAAATCGAGGGCCAGCTGCTCCGCCACCCGCTTCGCGAGATCCTCGAAGCTGAGCGGGACGTCCGTGTCGATGACCCGAGCTCCCGTGACGACCTCGTCGAGATGGTCGGCCTCGCGCGGCCCCCGCTCCTTCATGATTTCGCGAAGCTCACGGTCCAGCCCCTCGTCCCGCTGGCGCCCCAGGCGCTCGAAAACGTGCAGGATCGCGCCCTCGCGTGACACCCGATCCTTGGCGTAGTGCGTGAACCACATGGCTCCGAAAGTGACGAGCACGGCCGTGAAGAACGTCGGCAGCAGCCCCATGTCCACGATGAGCCAGAACGGGGCGAGGACGCCCAGGATGTGGGCCGCCGGATAGAGGGGCGAGCGGTATCCCGGGTCGTAGGACTCGATCCCGCTCTCCCGCATCACGATCACCGCCACACAGGCCAGAGCGAACATCACCAGCTGAAACGCGCTCGCCAGCTTCGCGATCTTCGTCGGATCGAAGACCGTCACGGAGATCAGAATGAGCACCACGGTCGCGCCGATCGCCACGGCCGGGGTTCCGAGCGATCCCACCCGCCCGAAGATGTCGGGCAGAGTCCGGTCCCGTCCCATCGCGAGCGGGTAGCGCGACGCGCTCAGGATGCCCGCGTTGGCGACCGACGAGAAGGCGAGCACCGCGGCCACGGTCATCAGCACGGCGCCCCAGTGACCGACGAGGATCTCGGCAACCGTCGCGACCGGAGCCAGGTCGCCGCCGTCCTGCGCGAGTCGCTCCACTCCGGCCACACCGACCATCACGGAGGTCCCGGCCACGTAGATGACGACCACGGTGCCGAAGGCTAGGAACATGCCCAGCGGCAGGTTGCGCTCGGGGTTGATCACTTCTTCCGATACGCTCGCGACCTTGGTGAGCCCCATGTAGCTGACTACCACGAGTCCCGCGGTGCCCACCAGGTCGATGCTGTTCGCACTGAACGCGCCCTGCAGATACTCGGTGTGCATGTGGAGCACGCCGTCCCCGCAGAACCACAGGAGAAGCGCCAGGAGACCGATCAGGAGGACGACCTGGAACGAGCCGCTCCCCTTGGCGCTGAAGAGGTTCACCAGGCCGAAGAAGATCGCGAACGCCGCGGCGATCGGGGGCAGATCGAGCTCGGGGAGGAACAGGTGCAGGTACGCGCCGACGCCGACGAGGGCGAAGGCCGACTTCAGAATCAGCGCGATCCAGGTGCCGAAGCCACCGATGGTCCCGACGAGCGGGCCCATGCTCCGGTCGAGGAAGTAGTAGAGGCCCCCGGCGCGCGGCATCGCGGTGGCGAGCTCCGCCATGCAGAGGAGCCCCGGTACGAGAACCAGCGCGGCCAGGAAGTAGCTGAGCGGCATCGCCGCGCCGGCCCCGGCTGCCGCGAGCCCGGGTAGCAGAAAGAAGCCCGAGCTGAGCGTGGCGCCCGTCGCGATCGCATACACGTTCCAGAGCCCGAGCTGCTTCTCCAGGCGCTGGCTTGAAGTCTCTTGTCCCCCCATCCGCGCATCCTAGGCCCCCTGCCCCCGGCGTGAAAGGGAGGGCCGGCGGCTATTCCCTCCGCACGGCGACCGGCCGCTCACCGAGCGCCCGCCGCATCACTTCGTATTGCACCCCGATGATCCGCCCGATCGACTGCGTCCAGTACTGGCCATTGTGGCGGCCGGACATCTGCATGTAGTCGAACGGGACGTCCATCTGCATGAGGACTCCGGCGAGCTCCCGCGCGGCGTCGATCAGCCCGTCCTCTGTGCCGCAATCGATGTAGATGTGCGGAATGCGGTCGCGGTCGATCCGGCGGATGAGCCTGAAGGGATCGTACGCGTCCGCCTGCTCCGCCGTGAGGAAGTCCGTCCCCATGGGCGTGCGCTCGGCCTGGCTGCTGAAGCCGGGGATGCCGATCGCGGGGTTCGGTGTGGTCGAGCGCTGCCGCGGCTCGCGCGGCCCGTCCCCGTCCCTGAGACGGCGGGCGGCGTCTCGACCGTATTCGAGGGCGCCGCTCGTGGTTCCGATCGATACGAAGAGGTCGGGATTCCGGAGCCCGAGCGTGATCGCACCGTAGCCACCCATGGAGAGGCCGGTGATGGCCCGCCCCTCCCTGCGTTCGATCGTGCGGTAGTTCGCGTCGACGTGGCCGACCACGTCGCGCACGATGTGGTCCTCCCAGTCGTTCTTCTGGCCGCCCTCGCTCTCGGCCCAGTTCACGTACCAGGAGTTGCCGCCGTCCGGCATGACCACGATCACGTTGTACATGCCGGCGTAGAACGGGACACCCATCTGGCCCCACACCGTGTAGTTCTGGGTCAGCCCGTGCAGCAGGTAGAGGACCGGGTAGTCGATGTCCGAGTCCTCGTAGCCGTACGGGAGCACGATGTTGTACTTCATCGTGCGGTCGACCGCGGGGCTGTAGAACTCGACGGTGTGGACGGGCTCACCGAGAACCTGTGCCGAGCCGGGGGCGGCGGAGGCCGCCCATAGGAGCGCGAAGAGCCCGACGACAAGGCCTGCGCGGCGTGCGCATTGGAGCGTCGAACCCGCGCGTACCGTCCTCTTCATGGCGTCTCCCTCCCCTGGATGTGGCCCGGCGCCGGGAGACTAGGCGGCAGGCATCGGGACCGGCAAGACCCCGACGCCCGCCACCAATCGTCGATCAGCGACCGAGCCGCCGGACGATACCGTCCATCTTGTTGAGGACGTACACGGTGCCGTTCGGGCCCGTCCCGAGGCGCATGTCGGCCTGGCTCGCGTCGGGCACGGTCTTCCGGATGAGCGCGACCAGGTTCTTCGCGTCACCGCCGTCGTTGAAGAGGACGCGGCGGATCGGGGCCTGCCCTCCCTCGGGCAGGTCGTCTGCGGGCACTGCGAAGATCTCGCCACTGGGGTTGTCGCCCCAGAGCACCATGTTCGCGATGGCCCTGACGGCGCTGCCGCGATACACGGCGACGCCCACCGCGGCGGACTGACCCTGCAGGAGCGGATCCGGCTGGCCGTATTCGGCCACGGGGTACGTCACCGACGGATCGCTGCGTGGATCCGATACGTCGACGCCCTGCCTGCCGACGTAGCGGAAGCTGCCCTCCCACACGTTCCAGCCGAGGTTACCGCCTCGAGGCACGACGTTGAGCGTCTCGACCGTGTTCTGGCCGATGTCGGCCATGAAGAGAGTCCCGTTGGCCGGGTCCCAGGCAAACTTCTGCGGGTTGCGGACCCCGTAGGCGTAGATCTCGCCCAACGCGCCCGAGCGGCCCACGAACGGGTTGTCCGCCGGGATCCCGTACTTCCCGTTCGAGCTGTTGGAGCCCAGCGGGTCGATCCGGAGGATCTTCCCGAAGATGTAGCCCAGGTCCTGGGCCATGTTCATCGGATCGCCGCCGCTGCCGCCGTCGGCGACGCCCATGTAGAGCAGGCCGTAATCGGCATCACCGGGTGCGACAGTGGGATCGAACGCGATCTGGCCTCCGTTGTGGTTCGAATACGGCTGCTCGAGGCGCATGAGCTCGCGTGGCGGTCCGCCGTCGTACGTCGCGGCGGTCGCGTCGTCGGCCGTCCACTCGAGGAGCACCAGGTCATGCGAGTCACGGCCCTCGGGACCGGGACGGAAGTCGGGCGTGGGCGCCGTGTCCACGATGTCGACCCACGTGTAGAACTTCCCGTATCCCGGCGTGCCCTCCTGGGCGAACTGCGGATGGAACGCGAAGCTCTGCAGCCCGCGCTCCTGACCCTGGGTCTGGATCCGGTAGCCCCAGCGGGGGTCGTTCGTGTCGATGTACTCGACGACCGTTCGCCCGTCGTAGCTGATGCTGTGGATGGGCCCGTTCATGTCGTTCACGAACATGCGGCGGGTGCCCGGCTCGTCCACGAGGGTCGTCATCAGCGCCGCGTCGTTGCCGACGCCAGGGATGCGGGCGAAGTCGGTGTAGTCGACGACCAACGGGGCCCAGTTGTCGCCGATCGGCTCTGGAAACGGGTCGTTGGTGACCTGTGCGGCCAAGGGAGCGGCCGACGCGAGCGCGGCAGCCAGCAGGCAGGATATCCTCATGGTCGATCGACTCCTCGTCGTTCTGCGGAGATTCGGTCTCTGTGTCGTGGACACTTGAGCGTGCGTGTCAGTTGTGCGTTTGCGGCCGGGGATCCGGCGGCTCAGCTTACCGACCCGACAACGTACGGTAGGTGTATACCCTGTCGACTCGCGGAGGGGCCCCCGATGTCGTATGCGTCACGAATTCGCACCTTTTTCCTCGCCCTGGCGGCGCTCGCGCTCGGCACGAGCCCGGCCCGGGGGCAGGAAACCCGGTACGAGCTGGTCGACGGGTGGGCGCAGCTTCCCGACGGCGTCGACGCCTGGGGTCAAACGATCGGCGTCGAGATGGACACTGACGGGAGCCTCTGGGTCTTCCACCGCTGCTTCGCCCAGATCTGCACGGGGCACGACGACGTGCCCCCGATCCTGCACTACGACCACTCCGGCAAGCTGATCGGGAGCTGGGGCCAGGGGATGTTCGTGTGGCCGCACGGCTTCGCCCTCGACCACGACGGCAACGTGTGGACGACCGACGCGCGGGGCGCGGACGGCAAGGGCCACACGGTCATGAAGCTCAGCAAGGACGGCGAGGTCCTGATGACGCTCGGCACTCCGGGCGTCGCGGGCGCCGGTCACGACACGTTCGACGGCCCAGCAGACGTCCTGGTCGCGCCCGACGGGAGCATCTTCGTGGCCGACGGTCACGGCAACGACCGCGTCGTGAAGTTCTCCGCCGACGGCGAGTACCTGCTCGAGTGGGGCGAGGAGGGCAGCGACTACGGCCAGTTCAACGAGCCCCACACGCTTGCCATGGACTCCCGCGGCAGGCTCTTCGTCGGGGACCGCATCAACCAGCGCATCCAGGTCTTCGACCAGAACGGCCGCTTCCTCGCCGTCTGGCCGGCGATCATGGCGAGCGGTATGCACATCACCGCCGACGACATCGTCTACGTGGCGGACTACCAGCTCCGCCAGGGCATCGTCATCGCGCGTGCCAGCGACTTCCAGGAGATCGGCTTCGTCGACGACGCGCTCGGTGAAGGCGTCACGGTCGACGACGACCGGAACGTCTACGTGGGCGAGGTCATCTACCGCAATCTCAAGAAATTCGTCCGGAGTCCCGCACCATGAGCCTTCTGACCCGCCGCGAGCTGCTGCTCTCGGTTCCTGCCCTCGCCGTTGCCCGGAAGCTCCTGGCCCAGCAGGAAGCGCCCCTCGCCACGCTGGGGCTGCACAGCGTCACCCTGGCCGTCTCGGACGTGGCGCGCTCGCTGGAGTTCTACCAGTCACTCTTCGGGACGCCCATCCAGACCCGGCACGGAGACACCGTTCTTCTCCAGATCGGTGAGGGGCCGCGCTTCATGGCGCTCACTCCGGCCGGCCCCGACGGGCCCAGCATCGTCCGCTGGGGCATCGCCCTGGAGGAGTTCAACCTCCGTAGCCTCATGCAGCGGCTCGACGCGCTCGGAGTGAGCCGCGCGCTGGAAGGTCCCGGGCTCGCCGGCGGACCGATGCACGCCCGTCTCACGGCCCGGGACGGCATCCCGGAGGTCTTCATGGCCGATCCCGACGGGCTCGTCATGCAGCTCTCCGACCCGTCCTACTGCGGCGGCGCCGGAATGCTGGGCGACAGTTGCTCGCTGGTCGAGGAGTCGCCGGTGCCGGGAGACCTCTCCCTGACGGGAATCAGCCATCTCACGATCAACGTCACCGACCCCGAGGCCTCGAACGCCTTCTACCAAAGGGTCTTCGGCTTCGACATCCAGGCCTACCAGGCCACGTCGCCGATCCTGGGCGTCGGACCCGGCGGAGATTTCCTGATGTTCATCGGCGCCCGAAACGGGGCCGCCGGTGTGAACCACGTCTGCTTCTACATGAACGGGTTCGACGTGGAGCGCGTCCTGGGCGTCCTCGAGAGCCACGGCGTCACGTCTCGGGAGGAGAATGGCGCAGGGCCGATGCGGCACTGGGTCTCGATGAGGATGCCGAACCGGGGCGGCGCTCCCGGAGGCACGCCCGAGCTCTACTTCAGCGACCCGGACGGGCTGTCGATCCAGCTGCAGGATCCGTCGTACTGCGGCGGCGGAGGGTATCTGGGCTCGGAGTGCTGACGCGCGCCTTACCGGGTGGATGCGGGCGAACACGGCACCTTCCCTCGGGGCGCAGAGTGCGTGTCGCGCCTGGCGGGTAGGTCGGTCACCGCATGAGCGCGCGGCACGCAATGCGCCCTACGGGAAGGCACCGCGCCCGCCCGCGGGACCGGGCAGGGGCGCGTGGCAGACGGCGAGCTGGTTGGGTACAGGGGCGGGCGGGTTTGATTCGCAGGCCGGCTGAAGGTTGGACGGCCAAGCCTGCTCAGCCCTCCGACCTAGCTGGTCCTGTGTCCGTCCCGGAGGCGCCGCCGGTGTATCGCGCCGCGGCCTTCGAACGGGCTCATCGCCCCGGGGGCGGCATGCTCTCGTAGGGCGCATCGTGCTGGAGCCGACCGACAAATAGACGCCAGCGACCAGGCAGCCGGCGACACACGCTCTGCGTCCCGAGAGAGCGTGTCGCCCCCGGGGCGCCACCAGCCAGCCGACGGCCAGTGGCGCCTACCGGCTATGGCGCCGAGCTACTGCGTCATCGCCTCGCCCATGTTCTCGTACCAGCGGATCATCCCACCTCCACCGGTGCAGACGATGTCCGGCTCGCCGTCGACGTTGATGTCGGCGCCCACGCAGCTGTTCATCGCGTACTCGTCGTCGATCTTCACGTGCGTCCACTCGCCCGTGGCCGGGTCGGTCGGCGAGAAGAAGACGTTCACGCCCGGAGTGGCGTCCGGGTTCCGCTCGCTCATCCGGCTGTTGTCGTTCGCGACGATGTCGGAGTAGCCGTCACCGTTCAGGTCGACGACCGCGATCTCGTGGCCGCTGCCGATCTGGTCGTACAGCACTCGACGCTGCCACTGGTCGCCCTGCTGCGTGTAGACGACCACCTCGTTGCCGTGCCAGGGCTCCACCGAGGCGATGATGCGCCCCGAGGGATCGTCGGCCATGCCGACGTCGCTCGCGCCCAGACGCGGCGCTGCCTCGACGTGACCAGGCGAGAGGATCGTCTTCTGCCACGTCATGTCCTCACCCGAGCCGGACGCCTGATAGAGCGTGATTCCCGCGAAGCTGGCCATCAGGAACGCGTCCCGACCGCTGTCGTCCCACTTCACGGGACGGATCCGGTGGATGATGCCCGGGATCTGATCGTCGATCACGTGCCGCGTCCAGGTGTCCTGGTCGTACCAGAAGAACGAGGCCATGTCCTGGTCGTACGTCGGCGCCAGGCTCTCGGGCCCGATGAGCGGCGCGTTGTAGAGCTCGAGCGTGCCGTCCCCGTCGGCATCGGCCCACTGCACGTGGTGGGAGGTCTCCCACTCGTCGACCACGGAGCCGTCCCACGACGTGTTCTCGGGGTCGCCGCCGCTGCGGAGCACCCAGTTCATGCCCTCGCTCCTGGCCGCCTGCATGGCGAAGGAGCTCTGGATCGCGACCTCCGGGACGTGATCCCCGTCGATGTCGGCGATCGCCTGGTTCACGATGCTGCTCGCACCATCGAAGATGACGTGGCGCTCCCAGGTGGGGTTCTCGAGCCACGCGACCTCGGCGACGCCGAGCGAGTTCGCCATGACGTCGACGCGGCCGTCGTTGTTGAAGTCGGCCACGGTCACGGCGTACCCACCGCGGATCGGGGCGATATCGTGTTTCTCGAACTGCACCGGCCCATTCGCCTCGGCCATGGCCATCGACGACGCGCCGTCGGCCGAGTCTTCACCCCCAGCACAGGAGGCGGCGACGAAGGCCACGGCGGTCACGAGCATGAGGCTGTTGAAACGCATCAAACGGATCTCCTCGGGACGCTACTCCCGATTGCGGGACTGATGGAAAAGGGAGACTACTGCGAGATCTCGACCCGCGCCAGCGCGATCCCACGCTCGCCGGCGACCGAGTAGAGCAGGTATACGCGACCGTCTTCCTCGAAGATCGCCGGGTCCCGCAGTTGGTTCACGGGCTCGTTGATCGAGCCCCGCCGAGACGGCGCCACGGGCAGGTCGGCACCCTCCCAGCTCCGCTCGGGCCGCAGTACCTCGACGGGCTCGGACTCGCGCCACTCGGTCCAGGGAGCGGACAGGTCGATCGTGGCGAGGAGGATCCGCTCCGGTGCGTCCCCACTCATGGTATAGAAGACGTAGAGCGTGTCGCCGCGCTTCAGGAGCGCCGAATGACGCATGTCGGAATCGAACAGCTGCGGCCCCTCCTCGAAGTCGGATAGCCCGTCCCGTGAGCGGTAGAGGAAGCCCGGCATGGCGAGGGCGTAGACCCGGCCCTCGTGCTCGAAGACGCGGAAGTACGGTCTGCCCAGGATCTCCGGATGCCCCTCGAAGTGAATTCCGTCCGTCGACGTCGCGGCACGCGTCACCTGGCGGCCCACGTCGCGGCCGTGCACGTACATGACGATCCTCCGGCCCTCCTCGTCC
>JASFUR010000045.1:0-13005 GCA_050050215.1 Gemmatimonadota bacterium | reverse complement strand
CTCTCCCTCCCGGATATCCTGGGCCGCGCCCGCCGAGCCCGTCAAGCGACGCGCGTGTCCGCGTTGCCGGTACACTGGCCCGCGTCCACATTGCCCACCGCGACCGACTCGATACGGGAGGCAGATATGCTGGACGCGAAGAGGCTCAGGACCACCGGACTCGAGAGGCTCGTCGCGGTCGGGATGGCGCTCATGGCCTTCACGGCATCCGGCGCGGTCGCGCAGGCGCTCTCCGACGTGGAATGCGTGCTGCCTCCGCCGGCCCACTGCGGCGAGAGCTGCGCCGGCGAGCTGATCGGGGAGCGTGGCAACGCCGTCGACCCGGACACCGGCCGCGAGTTCTTCCTCGACTTTCCGTGCGACCTCGAGCCGGGCGAGGACGTCGTCTTCCTGCTGAGCATCCACGGAGCGGGGTCCATCGGGAACTGGCACCGCCACTACTTCCCCGCGCTCGACTACGTGTACCCGTACCGGCTCGTCGTCGCGACGCCGACCGCCGAGGGCTCGGGCTCCATCGGGGGGAACGGCACTCGCATGTGGGTCTCCGAAAACGACGATCAGCACCTGCAGAACATCGTGAGTCTGGTCTTCGATCGATTCGGGCGTGACAACATCCGCTCTTTCTGGCTCGTCGGTCACTCGCAGGGCGGCATGACTTCGAATCGGTTGGTGTGCACGCCGTTCTTCCGCGACAAGGTGGACGGCTGGCTGAGCCTGTCCGGCGGGCGCATCGGCCGCGCCGAGATCGCTCCGGACTTCTTCGGGCCGAACGGTCCTCCGGCCTCCTTGAGTCGGGGCGGCGCCGACGCGCCCCGCCCGGGCGCGGGTGCCATGCCGGACTGCGACATCTCGCACATCTTCACGACCGGCGAGAAGGAGATCGTGGAGCTGCCGACGACCTCCCCGATGGCCGACCGCTACCACTGCGATGCGCGCCAGCGCATGCCGGACATCGTCGACGAGGTGAAGGGCTACGTGACCGGCGCGCGGCCCGGCAGGGGGGCGAGCTGGGGGCGGGAAGCGCGCCCGGGCACGGCGCACGTGTGGGTCTATCCGAACTGTGACGGGGGGCGCGTGATCGCCGACGTGATGCGGATGGACAAAGGACACACGGAGGGCCTCGAGCCACGGGTGACGGAGGCCCTGATCCGGATGATGGCCGAGGCGCCCGGCGGAAAGGCCCGCTCGGGCGGCTGACCGGCCGGGCCCGGTTCGCTCAGTCCCCCGACGATCCCGCCATCGGCGTCGAGGGGCCGGGGGCGCCGTCGGGCTCGCCGGAATAGGCGTGGACGAGCCACTCGCGGAAGTCGTCCATGCGGTGGGGCCGACCCTCTTCGGGTGGCAGGGCGCCGGGCCGGAATCCCCATTCGACGAACGGCTCCACGAGGGCCGGATCGCGCGCGATGACGTGCACCGGCACGTCCGACCCGTCGGCCCCGGTGACCCACGGCGCGGCCTGGTGGTCGCCGGGCACGATCAGGAGCGTTCGGTCGTCCAGGAGATGCTCCGCGAAGCCCGCCATCGCCTCGATCGAGTAGGCGAGCGAGCGGGCATAGCCGTCACGCAGCACGTCGACGTCCCACCACGTCTCCTCGGGTGGGTAGCCCTCCCGTCGGTACGGCTCGAAGACCGACCCGTCGCCCATCTCGTCCCAGTCGAGCAGGGGCAGGACGGGTGTCCACGGCGCGTGGCTGCTTACCATGCCGACCTCGACGAAGAGCGGCGTCCGGGCCTCGCGGAGTACGTCGCCCAGGAAGGACCACGTGAACTGGTCCGGCATCGTCACCCAGTAGAAGGGCGGGCCACCGTAGGGAATGTTCTCCGCCGTGTAGACGTCGTCGAAGCCCAGGCGTGTCGCCTCGGGCCAGGGCGTCGTGATGGCCGGCATGATGGTCACCGCGCGGTAGCCAGCGTCGTGAAAGTCGTCCACGAGAGTCGGACGGCCGCTCGACAGCAGAAGGTCGTACCGGAGCTGGTTCTCGAGCCACAGCCCGCTCAGCATCGTGTCGTGCGCGTACCAGGACTGGCCTCCCAGGGTCGGGGAGGTGAGCCGGCCGGTCGCCATGTGAAGGCCCGCCGAGTCGATCCGCTGCTCCGCGGTCTCGAGCCTGGGCCGGATGAACGCGGCGAGCTCGGGATCCTCGAGGGCCGCCATGCCGTACGATTCGATGTAGGCCACGACGACGTTCCGACCCGAGAGACGTCCGAAGAGATGGGGGACGTCGCCGAAGCTTCCGGAGCTCTCGGAGAGATCCGCGGCGAAGGAGGCCCGCTCCCGGCGCGTCTTCACGAGGAGCGACGACTGGTCCCGGAGCATGGTCCACGCCGGCGTCGTCACCCGGTTGCCCACGGCGTCCATCCCGAGCCCCAGAAGCGCCAGCGCCACCGTCACGCCCACCAGTCCCGCGACAACTTGCGGAACGGGACTTGCGGCGCCAGGAAGAGGATCACGTCGGCGCGGCGTCAGGAGCCGGGCCAGCACGAAAAGACACGCCCCTCCCGCGAGCGCTATGCCCCCGAAGAGCAGGATGCTGCGCAGGACGCCGGTGTTCCCGACGGCGAGTCGGCGAACCGCGTCCAGGAGATACAGGTCGACCGACAGGTTCAGGGGTCGCCCGAGGCTCACGCGAAAGACGAGATCGGCGAACCCGGCCAGTGCCGCCAGGACGACTCCCGCCGCCACGAGCCACGACAGCGCGCGGCTCCATGCGCGCCTCGGAAGCAGCGCCATCCCACCCACGATGAGAGCCGCCTCGACGGAAATCCATGGGACCGCCGGGGCGCCCGTGAGAGCCGCAGAAACCCACGACGGTGCCAGGAGCACGCCATTGACAACCACCCAAGCGCACACGAGCCTGGTCATTTCGTGGAGTACCTCATCGGCGGGATTCCGGCGGGCCCCTCAATGCCCGGCGGCGCCTGGACCGATCCGGGATCACCCCGTGGGCGGCTCGCCGGCACGCCGCTCCACTCGGGGCGCCCAACGTTACTGCCTGCCCCAATGACGCACAAAACCGAACGGGGAGTCTTTGAGCTCCGCCAAGGCCGCGCTCTCTGCGTGACGGACGAAGGTCGGAGTGTGCGTGCGCTCGTGGCGGCGGTCGAAGGCCTGAGCCCGGAGAGGCTGAAGCAGCTGCGCTCGCTCGAGGTGACTCTGCGGTTCGTGGTGACTCCACACCGGGGTCGGGTGATGGGGATCCCCGCGCACGAGGGCGGACCGGATCTGAGCCTCGTCGTGGCCTCCGGAGACACTCCGGACGACATCTTCGCGCTCGCGGCGGAGCGCGTGGCGCATCTCAACGGGGCCGCGAACGGAAGCGGTCGCGAGGTGCGGCCCGCGACCCGTGCGGAGGGCGCCGGTCTCGCGCTGGCGAGGCTCGGCCATCTGCTTCCGGCCGTGGTCGTCGTCGAGGCCGATCTCGCGTCACCCGTCGTGTCGGAATGGATCGACGCGGCGGAGATCCTCGAGGTCTCCGTCGAGGATGTCGAGTCGGCGCTCGCCGAGGGGGCCATCGAGATCACGACCGTCGCCGAGGCTCCCGTTCCGCTGGCGGTCACCGAGAACGCGCGCTTCGTCTTCTTTCGCGAGAGCGGGGGGCTCCAGGAGCACGTCGCGGTCATGATCGGACCGCGCGAGAGCTGGCCCGATCCCGTGCCCGTGCGCCTACACTCCGCGTGTCTCACCGGCGATCTCTTCGAGAGCATGCGATGCGACTGCGGCGAGCAGCTGCGTGGGAGCCTGGAGCACTTCAAGAACAGCGGTGGCGGCGTGCTCGTCTATCTGGCGCAGGAGGGGCGCGGCATCGGGCTCGGCAACAAGATGCGTGCCTATTCGCTCCAGGAGACCGGCCTCGACACGGTCGACGCCGACGGGATCCTGGGCTTCGGCGCGGACGAGCGGAGCTACGAGGCGGCCGTCGCCATCCTTCGGCACCTGGAGATCGATCGGGTCGAGCTCCTCACGAACAACCCCGAGAAGGTGAAGGCCGTCGAGGACGCCGGCATCGAGGTCGTTCAGCGCACGCCGATCTACGGCGGGCTGAACCGGCACAACCTGCGCTACGTGAAAGCCAAGCTGGACCGCTCCGGCCATTGGCTGATGGACATGATCACGCAGCCCGTCTCCGCGGATTGAGCGCAGGGGAGCCGGGTGGACGCGCATGGTGAGCCGACGGGCGGATCCGGCTATCGGGCCCGGGTCGACGGGAAATTCCTGGAGGTCGGCGGCCGCCGCTTCCTGATCAAGGGTGTCGCCTACGGCACCTTCGCGCCGGGACAGGACGGGGCGCAGTTCCCTCGTCCGGATCGCATCGACCAGGATTTCGCGGCGATGGCCGCGGCGGGCATCAACACCGTCCGCACCTATACGCCCCCTTCCCGGGGCCTCCTCGATACCGCGCAGCGACACGGCCTGAAGGTCATGGCCGGGCTCGCATGGCCGCAGCACGTCCCGTTCCTGGACGACCGTAAGCTGGTGCGGCGCATCCGGCGGGAAGTCGCCGAGACCGTCGGCCACCTGGCGGACCACCCCGCGTCTCTGTTGTTCGCGCTCGGGAACGAGATTCCTCCGGGCATGGTGCGCTGGCACGGACACCGCCGCGTCGAGCGCTTCCTGCGCGAGCTCTACGAAGAGGCGAAGTCTGCGGCGCCCGAGAGCCTGCTCACGTACGTGAGCTTTCCACCGACCGAGTACCTCGACCTCGATGTCTTCGACGTCGCGGCATACAACGTCTATCTGCATCGGGAGAGCGAGCTGCGCGGCTATCTCGCGCGCCTCCAGCACGTCGCCGGCGCCCGCCCCCTGCTGCTGGCCGAGGCGGGCGGCGACAGCATGAGCGAAGGACGCGACGGCCAGGCCCGCATCACCGCGTCGCACCTCCAGGCGGCGTTCGCCGAGGGAGCGTGCGGGGCCGTCGCCTACTCGTGGACCGACGAGTGGTGGCGTGGAGGCTGCTCGGTCGAGGATTGGGCGTTCGGCCTCGTGGACGAGGAGCGCAGACCGAAGCCGGCCCTCGCCGCGGTGCGCGACGCTTTCGCCCAGGCGCCGTTCCCGGACGTACCCCGCGCGGAGTGGCCGAAGGTGTCGGTCGTCGTATGCGCGTACAATGCGGAAGACACGATCGGAGATTGCCTCGACTCCCTCGATCGCCTGAAGTACCCGGACTTCGAGGTGGTCGTCGTCGACGACGGCTCGCGAGACGCGACGGGCGAGATCGCGAAACGCCGTGACGGCGTCCGCGTCATCGAGGTCCCCAACGGTGGGCTCAGCGCGGCACGCAACGTCGGCCTCGCGGCCGCGACCGGCGAGGTCGTCGCCTATACGGACGCCGACGCGGAGGTCGATCCCGATTGGCTCGGCTACCTGGTCCAGCCGCTGTTGATGTCGGACGTGGTCGGGGTCGGTGGCCCGAACGTGGTGCCCCAGGACGACCCGTGGGTCGCCCAGTGCGTGGCGCGATCTCCCGGCGGACCGATCCACGTCATGCTCGACGACCGCATCGCCGAGCACGTCCCGGGGTGCAACATGGCCTTCTGGCGCGACGCGCTGCTCGACGTCGACGGCTTCAATCCCGTCTACCTCCGCGCCGGCGACGACGTGGACATCTGCTGGCGGCTGCAGGCGAGGAAGCAGAGGATCGGCTTCGCACCTTCGGCCCTGGTCTGGCACCACCACCGTTCGAGCGTACGCGCGTACTGGCGCCAACAAGTCGGATACGGTGAGGCGGAGACGTGGCTCGACGCGCACCATCCCGAGAAGTTCCTGGGCGGCCACATGGTTTGGCGCGGTCGGATCTACAGCCCGCTCCCCTTCCTGCAGACCGGCGCCGACCGGCGCGTGAACACCGGAGTGTGGGGCACCGCCGCCTTCCCGTCCGTCTACAGCACACGGGCCCGTGGCTGGCAGTACCTGCCGCACTCGCCCGCGTGGATGGTGGTCTCGCTCGTCCTCTTCCTCATCGGGGTCTTCGGTCCCCTGGCGGGAATGGATGCGGCCTGGCTCCCGCTCATCGCCGGCTTCGTCGGCGGGGCGGCCACGCTCGGACGGTGCCTGTGGTGTGGATGGCACTCCGACGTCGAGGGGCTTTCCCCGATCGGGCGGTGGTCGCGGCGGCAGAGCCGCTTCCTTTATCGGGCGCTCATCTCTTGGCTGCACCTGATCCAGCCGCTCGCTCGCTTCCGAGGGCGGCTGCGCGGCCTGTCACGGCCGCGCCCGGTCGAGCCCCAGCACATGAGCCGCCATCCGTGGAGGGCGCCGATGCCGACGATACGCGAGGTGATCCGGTCGTTCGGGCTCATCAGGCCGTCCGGCACGGAACGGGCGTTCTGGGCCGAGTCGTGGATCTCTCCGACGAAGCTTCTCACCGAGCTCGTGGGCATGCTGCGCGCGGCCAGGCCGGCCCAGACCGTCGACGTCGACGAGGGTTGGCACCCGGACCGTGACCTGAGCCTGTCGGTCGGCCGTTGGGGTTGGCTCCACGTGCAGACGGTCATGGAGGAGCACGAGGCCGGCGCCTGCCTCTTCCGGTTGAGGGCGCGCCTGAGGCCCAGCGGGGTCGGCACCGTTCGCGGGGCCGCGGTGGCGGTTCTGGTCGCAGGGGGGATGAGCGCCTCGATGTTCCTCTACGAGCCCGGTGTGACGCTCCTGGTCTCGGCGATCGCCGTGGCGGGAATCGCCGCCCGGGCCGCGTGGCAGGCGATCCGCGGGGCGGGGGTGCTCGAGCACGCAGTCTCCCGGGTGACGGCCGCGGCCGGGCTGGTGCGCATCCCGTTCGCCGGGCAGGCGGTCGCGGACGAGCAGCAGGCACCGGAGCCCTCGAGCGCCCGCGAGCCGGTGCCCGGTCGAGATGCTGCCGTACCGGCTCCAGAGGCGCCGGGCGAGCCCCGCCCCCCGGTGCTGCCGGTGCTCCCGGCTGCCCGCCGCACCGAACCCGAGCCGTCCGATACCGACGGCCGACCGCGGCGCGCGCGGCCGCCCATGGCCCCCGCGGCGCGGGCCCAGCGGGCCCGGGTGCCCGAGTGAGCGTCGTTCGCTGGACGCTCGGCTTCCTGCGGCCGTATCGGAAGCAGGCCGCGGGCATCGTCGCGTTGTCCATCGTCGAGGTCGGCCTGGTGGCGGTGGCGCCGTGGCCGCTCCAGGTGATCGTCGACTACGTGCTGGCCGGGCGGCCGCTCCCGAACCTGCTCGCCGCCCTGACGCCCGCGTCCGTGGCGGGAAGCGCGGCGGCGTTGCTCGTCGCGGTGGCGATCGTCGGGCTGCTCATCCAGGTCGGCAACGAGATCGTCCGGATGATACACACGCAGATGCAGGTGAAGGTCGCGCAGCGGGTCGTATACACGCTCCGCTCGCAGCTGCTCTCGCACCTGCAGGCGCTCCCGCTCCGGCATCATCTGACCACACCGACCGCGGACTCGATCTATCGGCTCGACGCCGACGCCCACTGCGTGGACGACCTCATCATCGGCGGCGTCTTCCCGATCGTCATGGCCGGGCTCAAGCTCGGCGTGATGTTCTCGGTCCTCTTCTACGTGGACCTCACGCTCGCCCTGCTCTCGCTTGTGGTGGCGCCGTTCCTCTTCCTCTGCCTGCGCTTCTACTCGCGGACCATGGTGGACCGTGCGGAACGGGTGAAGGAGCTGGAGTCGTCCGTCATCGAGCGGGCGTTCGAGACACTCTCCGCCGTCGCCGCCGTGAAGAGCTTCGCGCGCGAGCGCCACGAGCTCTCTCGCTTCGAGCGCGCCGGAGACGAGAGCATGCGGGCCCGACTCGGCCTGACCTGGCAGGAGTCGGCCTTCTCCGTCGTCGTCACGGCAATCACGCTGATGGGTACCGCGCTCGTGCTGATCGTGGGCGGGCTGCACGTGCTGGGTGGTACGCTCACGTTGGGGACGCTGCTGGTCGTCATCGCGTACCTCGCGGCGGTCTACGATCCGCTGTCGGCCATCGCGCACTCCACCGGCTCGCTGCAACAAGCGGCCGCGAGCGCGCGACGAGTGCGAGGCATCTTCGAGATCACGCCCGAGATCCTCGATGACCCCGATGCGGTCGACGCGTCCGGGATCACCGGGCACGTGCGGTTCGAGGACGTCGGCTTCGGATACGACGACGCCCGCCCCGTTCTGGAGGGCATCGACTTCGAGGTCCGACCCGGTGAGCTGGTGGCACTCGTGGGTCTCACGGGAGCGGGCAAGACGACGCTCGCCAGCCTCGTCCCCCGGTTCTTCGAGCCCAGCTCTGGACGCGTGCTCGTCGATGGCATCGACGCCGGACGCTACGGGCTCGAGTCCCTGCGGGAGCGCATCGCGCTGGTGCCGCAGCATCCGGTGCTGTTCACGGGTACCATCGCCGACAATATCCGTTACGGTCGGCTCGACGCCTCGAACGAGAGCGTGCGCGCGGCCGCCCGCGCGGCTCAAGCGCACGACTTCATCGAGCGCCTGAGCGACGGCTACGAGGCACGCCTCGGTGAGGGTGGTGCGACGCTCTCCGGGGGGGAACGCCAGCGGATCGGCATCGCGCGCGCCCTGCTGAAGAGTGCACCGATCCTCATCCTCGACGAGCCGACCTCCGCCGTGGACGCGATCTCGGAGGCCGCGATCTTCGACGCGCTGAGGCGGCTCCGGCCCGACCACGCCATGCTCGTCATCGCGCACAGGCTCTCCACCATCCGCGATGCTACGCGCATCCTGGTGTTGGACGACGGGCGGCTCGTGGCCCAGGGGCCTCATGACGAGCTCCTCGAGACGTGCGAGCTGTACCGGCGGATGTGCGCGAAGCTCGCTGTGGTGGGTGAGGAGCGTGCAACAACGGAGGGCGGGTGCGGAGACTCGCCGAGCGCAGACGCGGTCACCGTGGCCGAGGAGCACGGCCTCCGCTCGTCCGGCGACGGAGTCGTCCCCGAGGTCGCATGAAGATCGTGCTCGCCGGGATCATCGCCCGGTATCCGTTCGGCGGTGTGACGTGGTGCTCGCTCATGTACCTGCTGGGCCTGAAGGAGCTCGGTCACGAGGTCCTCTACATAGAGGATACCGGTGAGTGCGTGTACGACCCGGAGCGGAACGAGATCGCCACGGATCCCTCGTACGGCACGCGGTACATCCACGCCGCGCTCGAACCGTTCGGGCTGGGCGACCGCTGGAGCTTCGTGAACTACGACGGCGGCTACCACGGGCTCTCGAAGGAGGCGGTCCGCGCGTACTGCGCTGAAGCCGACCTCTTCGTGAACCTCTCCGGAGGCTCCTGGTTCTGGCGCGATGAGTACGCCGCGATTCCGCGGAAGGTCTTCGTCGACTCGGACCCGGTCTTCACCCAGCTCGCCATCGCCAAGGGCGAGCCCTGGTACGTGGACTTCTTCCGGGGCTTCGACCGGCTCTTCACGTTCGGTGCGAACATCGGCGCCCCCGACTGCGACGTGCCGACCGGTGAGTTCACCTGGCACACGACCTGGCAGCCGGTGGTCACGGATCTGTGGCGGACCGACAGGCCGCCGACGCGCGACCGCTTCACCACCGTCATGACGTGGCGGACCGAGAGCTTCACGGACGTCGACGGCAACAAGGACCGGGAGTTCGTGGGCTTCATCGACCTGCCGTCCCGAGCGCCGGAGCGATTCGAGATCGCCGTGAACGGGCCGATGGATCTGTTGGCCGAGCACGGCTGGTCGCCCATCGAGGCCATGGGGGTGTCGCGGTCGCCGTGGGACTATCGCGATTTCGTGCAGGGCTCGAGGGCCGAGTTCGGGGTGGCCAAGCACGCGTACGTGTCCCGTAGGTCGGGATGGTTCAGCGACCGGACCGAGTGCTACCTGGCGGCCGGACGACCCGCGCTCGTGCAGGACACGGGCTGGTCCGACCATCTGCCGTCGGGGATGGGGCTCGTCGGCTTCTCGACGCCCGAGGAGGCGCTCGAGGGGCTCGGCAGGATCGACTGCGACTATGAAGCGCACGCGGCGGCGGCATCGGATGTGGCGGCGGAGCACTTCGAGTCGACCCGCGTGCTGTCGCGCTTCCTCGAGGAGGCATGCGCGTGAGCGGGGTTGGAGCGGGAACGCGGAGGCGCGAGACCGAAGAGCGCAGCGGGGGCGGGACCGTGGCCGCCGGCGGGCCGTCCCCCCTACGCGTCGCGGTGGTCGCTCCGGTCGCGCAGGCGATTCCACCGGCCCGGTCCGGCTCGGTCGAGACCGTCTCTTCGCTGCTCACCGAGGGCCTGGTGGCCGCGGGGCACCAGGTGACGCTCTTCGCGACCGGGTCGTCGACGACCGGCGCCGAGCTGCACGCGACGTTCCCTCGCGGCTACCACGAGGACACGGACCTGTGGCCCTGGGAGCTCTGCGAGCTCATGAACCTGTCCGCCGCTCTCGAACGGGCGGACGACTTCGACGTCATCCACTACCAGGCCGAGTACGCGCCCGTGTCGCTGGCGTTCGGGCGGCTGACCGCGACGCCTCTCGTGGTCACCGTGCACCACGCGCCGTCGCCACCCGAGGTCGCGCTCTGGGCGCGACGCCCCGACGCGCCGTTCATCGCGGTCTCCGAGACACAACGGGGGCTCCTCAGTGGGCTGAACGTCGTGCGGACCATCCACCACGCCGTCGACACGGAGGCGCTGACACCGCATCCGGAGCCCGGGGACTACCTGCTCTTCCTCGGACGCTTCACCGAGGGGAAGGGCGTGCTGCGTGCCATCGACATCGCCCGCAGGACCGAAATGCGCCTCGTGCTGGCCGCTGCCGAGAACGACTACTACAGGGAGCGCGTGGCGCCGCTCGTCGATGGCGAGCGCGTCGCATGGGTGGGCGAGGTGGGGCCGGATGAGAAGGCCACGTTGCTGGGACGGGCGCGCGCCCTCGTCTACCCGGTCCAGGCGAGCGAGCCGTTCGGCCTGGTCATGGCCGAGGCGATGGCGTGCGGGACGCCGGTTGCCGCGCTCGGCCGTGGAGCCGTCCCGGAAATTGTCGACGAGGGCGTGACCGGAGGGGTCTTCGATACGCTCGACGCGCTCGTGGAGGGGCTGCCGGCCGTGCTCGAGCTGGACAGGGGCCGCGTCCGCGAGCGCGCCGCGGAGCGCTTCGGGCCTACGCGCATGGTCGCGCAGCACGTCGAGGCGTACGCGGCGCTCGCGGCGACCCGCGGTCGCGCCGGGGCGGGTAGCTGAGATGGATGATCTCCGAGGCCGTTCCCTCCTGGCCGTCTTCGCCCATCCGGACGACGAGTCGTTGGCGTGCGGCGGCCTGCTGGCGCTGTGCGCGGACCGGGGCGTGCGCGTGTCGCTACTCTGCCTCACCCGTGGTGAGCACGGACCGGGCGCGGACGCGGCCCACCCACCGGCGCACGCCAGGGATTCACGGGGAGACATGGCGCGCCGCCACCGGGCCGGCGAGCGACGTGGGAGGGAAGACGGGGAGCCCACGCTCGGCGAGATCCGCGCGGGGGAGCTCCACGACGCAGCACGAGTCCTGGGCATCGAGCGGGTCGAGATCCTGGATCACGAGGACGGCATGCTTCCCTGGCTCGACGACGCCGCGCTCGAGTCCGACATCGGGGCCGCGATCCGGTGCAGCGCGGCCGAGGTCGTCGTGACGTTCGACGAGGACGGCCTGTACTGGCACCCCGACCACGTCGCCGTGCACGAGCGCACCACGGCGGCTGTCGCGGCGCTCGGTCCGGACGGTCCGGCGCTCCGCTACGTGGCCATCCCGCCCGGGGTGATGCGTGCGGTCGCCACTGCCGGGACGGGCGGGGCGATCTTGGGCGTCGAGGACGTGGACGGCTTCGGCGCGTCGGCCCCGGCGCCGTCCTTCGTGCTGGACGTCGGACCCGTGGCGGAGCGCAAGCTGGCCGCTCTGTGCTGCCACAGATCGCAGGTGGAGGGCGGTCCGCTCGACGCGATCGAGCCACGCGACGCACCACGGCTCCTCGGCATCGAGCACTACCGCCACGCCGAGGTGGGTTCGGCCGACCCGGCGTTCATCGACGCGCTCGCCGTGTGCCCGGCACGGGTCTGAGCGCCGATGGACCGGAGCCTCCTGGAGATCCTGCGCTGTCCCTACTGCGGGACTCCCCTCTCGCTCGTGGAGAACGACGCGCTCCTCGTCGACGGCGACCGGGTCGAGCAGGGGGTTCTCGGCTGCGAGTGCTGCGCCTTTCCGGTCGTCGCCGGGATCCCGGTTCTGATGGCCGACGACGCGGCGCGGGATGCGCTCCACGCGCTGGAGGACGATCGGGCGGCGGACGCCTTGCTCGGGCTGCTCGGCGCGCCCGTGGACGACGTCGGTCGGGAAGCCGTCGGCCGGATTGTGACCGGAGAGGACGTCACCTACAAGGAGGCGCTGGCCACCCTCTGCGACGACGCGGAGGGGACGTACTTCCTGTACCGGCTCACAGATCCGACCTACGTCGCGGCGGAGGGCGTGCTTCGGGCGATCGCGCAGCCGGAGTGGCCGTTCGAGGGCCGCGTGCTGGACCTGTGCGGCGGCTCCGGTCACCTGACGCGCGTGCTGTCCGGCCTGCGCCCCGGGGAAGCCCGGCCGACCGCCGCCACCGTTCTCGCCGACCTGCACTTCTGGAAGCTGTGGCTGGCCCGCCGGTACGTCGCGCCGGATGTCGAGGCGGTGTGCTGCGATGCGAACAGCCCGCTCCCGTTCGCCAGAGGGACCTTCACGACGGTCGTCCTGACCGACGCGTTTCCGTACATCTGGCACAAACGGATGCTGGCCGGTGAGCTCACCCGCCTCGTAGGGGCGGACGGAGTCGTGGTGATGCCGCACCTGCACAGCGCGCTGGGAGAGAACTACTCGGCCGGCGACACCCTGACCCCCGCGGCGTATCGGGCGCTCTTCGAGCGACTCGACGCCCACCTGTTCGGCGACTCACGCGTCTTGGACGACCTCGTCCGGCACGGAGTCGTGGACCTGACCCGCGAGGCCCGCGCGAGCGAGCTGGAGGGCGAGCCGTCCGTGACGCTGATCGCCAGCGGACGAGACGACCTCTTCGAGCGATACGAGTTGG